>NZ_JAEIMH010000007.1:32298-104142 GCF_016464295.1 Streptomyces sp. N35
CCGTCGCGGAGGCGACGGGCCGCGTAGCGATGGATGTCGGGCGCGTACCGGTCGTAGAGCTGGGCGAACGACTCCGGCTGCGCCAGCGAGCGGTGGATCACCTCCGCGTCGCCCTCGAGCGCGATCGCTCTGTTCACTTGGCCTCCCCCTGCCGAACTGCTCCGGTGTGCTCACCCCCTGTTACCCGCAGCACCGAAGGCAGTTCACGCGGCCGGTCCGCCAACAGCACCGCACACCCCGCGCCCACCGCCAGGACCGCACACAGCGGCCACAGCAGTCCGGGCGCGGCACCGAGCACCGCGCCGCCGATGGGCGCGGCAAGGACCGTACCGCTGACCGAGACGCCCGCGTACAGGCTCTGGAAACGACCCTGCACATGTTCGGGCGCCTGGTCCGCGACATAGGCGGTGGCCGTGGTCTTGTAGAGGATCTCACCGAGGGTGAGCAGGGTCATCGTGGCGATCGCCGAGGCGAGCACCGTCCCCGGGATCAGCAGCGCGTACCCCGCGCCGACGAGGACCAGACCGCAGCCGACGATGCGCAGGGGCGGGCGGCTCTTCAGGGCGAGCGCGACGGGGAGTTCGAGCAGCAGGATCAGCCCGCCGTTGATCGCGATCATCCAGCCGTACACCCGGGCGTCCATGCCGTGCTCGGCGAGGTGGACGGGGAAGGTCGTGTACAGCTGCCGGTAGACGAGGTCGACGACCAGGATCGCGCCGAGCAGCACCAACACCCCGGGCCTGGCGCGCAGTTCGGGCCACAGCTTGCCGGCGCCGCGGACCGCGGGGGCCTTGACGGCTCCGCGCGCCGGCACCATCCGGGCGGTCCAGCAGGCGAAGACCAGCGTGCCGATCCCGTCCGCGACGAACAGCCAATCGTACGAGATCGAGGTGGCGACCAGTGCGCCGAGCGGCGGTCCGATGGTGAACCCGCCGTTGGACGCGGCCCGGATCACGGCGAAGGCCTGCCGGCGCCCGCCTTCCGGGACGAGGACCGCGACGAGCGCGGAGTTCGCGGCACGGACCACGCCCGTCGCGTACTCGGCGAGCGGCAGGGCGAGATACAGCGCGGCGACGGGGAGCAGCGGCAGTACGGCGAGCAGGAGGCCGGCGGACACGGCCGCGACCAGGAGGACGCGCCGGTGTCCGAAGCGGTCCCCGTACCAGCCGCCGGTGAAGTTCCCCGCGACCACGCCCAGGCCGCCGAGCCCGCTGATCAGGCCCGCCTCGGTGACGGGCAGGCCGCGCGGGCCGGTCAGATACAGGAAGACATAGACGAACGTGAAGCTCACGACCGCGTTGACGAACACCCCCGCCGCTAGCAGCCATACGGCTCGCGGCACCACCCCACCTATACGCAACGCACCCACCCCACGAGTCAGTTCCTTTTGGGAACTGACTATGGCAGCATAATGAGCGGCAGGTCAACGGGAGCCGGGCAGCACGCAGGACGCCGCACGGGACACCGCGAAGGCGCCGCACAGGGCACCGCGAAAGGATGGCCATGGCACGCAGGACGAGCCTCGGCGACGCCGAGTGCGCCATCGCCCAGGCGCTGGATGTGGTCGGCGACTGGTGGACGCTCCTGATCGTCCGCGACTCCGCGCGCGGCGCCCACCGCTTCGAGGAGCTCCAGCGCGAACTCGGCATGTCCCGCAAGGTCCTCGCCGAACGCCTGAAGCTCCTCGTCGACGCGGGCGTCCTGGAGAAGGTTCCGTACCAGGAGCGCCCGGTACGCCATGAGTACCGCCTCACGCCCCGCGGCCGCGGCCTGCTGCCGGTGCTGATCGCACTCCAGGACTGGGGAGACACCTGGGTGCTCGGAGAAGGGGAACTGATGGCCACGGCCACCGACACATCACGCGAAGCCGCGCGGATCCACGCGCTGCGCGGCACCCGCGTACCAGACGACGTCCAACTCGTCGGCGGCGACGGGCAGTTGCACGATCCGGTGTCCTCACAGACACCCTTCACCGTCCTGTACTGCTTCCCCGGCGCGTACGCCCGCAGCGAGTCCTATCCGCCGGGCTGGTCCGGTATCCCGGGCGCCCCCGGCTGCACTCTCGAATCGTGCACGTACCGCGACCAGCTCGCCGAGTTCACCGCGGCCGGCGCCTCGGTGCACGGCGTCTCGACCCAACGCCCCGACGAACAGCGCGCGTTCGCCGAGAAGGAGCGGCTGCGCTTCCCGCTGCTCTCGGACGCCGACCTGGCGCTCGCGGCGGCCCTGCGCCTTCCGACCTTCCGCGCCGCCGGAGTGAGCCGCCTCAAGCGGCTGACGCTGGTGATCGACCGCGAGCGGGTGATCCGCGAGGTCTTCTATCCGGTCACGGACATCGCGGCGAGCGTGGCCGCGGCACTCGACGCGGTACGGGAGCGGCATAGGGATATCCCCCGCTCGAGCGAGGCCGAGAGCTTGGCGAAGGGTCAGCTGCCCGTACGCCTTGACGACTGACCTTCACGACCGGGGCCGCGGCTCTCACGCCACCATCCGGCGCAGCATCTCCCGCGTATAGGCCTCGTCGAACTCCCCGCCCGTCAGGAGCACTTGCAGGCAGATCCCGTCGAGCAGCGCGACGACCGCCCGCGCCGTGACCCGGTCCACGCGGCGGACGAGGATCTCCTCGACCGAGGCGCACCACTCGGCCGCGACGGGCCTCAGCGCGGGGCGGCGCAGCGCGGCGAGATACAGCTCGTATTCGAGCTCGACGCCGGTGCGGTCGCCGCCGAGCCACTCCCCCGTCAACTGGGCCAGCTCCGCGGCCAGATCGGCATCCGGCGCGAGCAGCGACGCACGTTCGCGCACCGCCTTGCCGAAGCCCTCGTTGGTCTGGCGCAGCGCGGCGACCATCAGATCGTCGAGGGTCTTGAAGTGATACGTGGTGGAGCCGAGCGGCACGTCGGCCTCGGCCGCGACCGAGCGATGGCTGAGCCCGCCGATGCCCTTCTTCCCCACGACGCGGATCGCGGCGTCGATGATCCGCTGGCGCCGGTCCGGGTCGTATCTGCGGGCCATCAGCGCGCCCCGTCCTCGCGAGCCATCAGCGCACCCCATCCCCGTGGGCCATCGGCGCACCCCGTCCCGCGGGCCATCAGTGCGCCCCGCCGAGATTGAGCAGCACCACACCGCCGATGACCAGGACAATCCCGATGAGCTTGGCCGGACTCGTGGACTCCCCGAGGAAGAGCATGCCGATCACGGCGACGGCCGCGGTGCCGATGCCCGCCCAGATCGCATAGGCCGTACCGACCTGCATCGTCTTGAGCGTCTGCGCGAGCAGCGAGAAGGCGAGCAGATAGCCGGCGACCGTGGCCAGCGAGGGCCAGAGCTTGGTGAAGCCCTCGCTGTACTTCATGGCCGTGGTGCCGGCCACCTCCGCCGCGATCGCCGCGGCCAGCAGTCCGTATCCCATGTGTACGAGTGTACGCAACGTTGCGTACGGGTGTACATAACCGCGCACGGGACCTTGAGCGGGCCGTTGGGCCCTGCCGCCGGCCACCCTGCGGCGGCCAGACTGATGCGGTTTGCCCACCCCACACCCCCTTCGACCCGCAGGAGAACAGGACGTGCCGCACCCCGGCTGGGCCCCGCTCGCCCCGTACGCTCCCCCACCGCCCCAGCCGGGCGTGATCCCGCTGGCCCCGCTCTCGCTCGGCGACTGCTTCGCGGCGCTGCCCGCCCTCGCGCGCCGCTACTGGCGTCCGCTGATCGGCCTGGGCGCCGCGGCCTTCGGCCTCGTCTACGCGGTCACGTATCTCTACTCGGCCGCCGCCGTCCTGTACCTGGGCTCCGACGACCCGTACATCGATCTCGACCGGGGCCTGAGCGGCGCTCTCCTCACGGTCGTGGCCATCGCGGTGGCCGTCGGCGCGCTGCTCACCCTCCTGTCCCACGCGTTCGTCAGCGCCCTGTGCCCGGCCGTACTGCGGCAGGCGGTGCTCGGCCGCCCCGCGCCGACCGCGGACACGGGCCGCCGCGCGCTGCGCCGCGTCCCCGCGCTCATCGGGACGCTGCTCCTGATGACACTGGCCTGCGCGCTGCCCGTCCTCGCGGTCGCGGCGCTCACGCTGCTGTCCGGCCCGGCCACCATGCTGCTGCTCCTGGCAGCGCTGCCGTTCCTCGTCTGGTTCTGGATCCGCTGCAGCCTCGCGCCCGCCGTCGTCGTCCTGGAAGGCGCGGGTCCGCTGACCGCTCTGCGCCGCTCCTTCCGTCTCGTACGGGGTTCCTGGTGGCGGATATTCGGGATCCAGCTCCTGATGAGCGTGCTCGGCACGGTGGCCGCGACGGCGCTGGTCCTGCCGTTCGACGCGCTCGGCGCGGCTCTGCCGGCGTACGGAGACACGGTCGAGTTCCTGCTCGGCGGCCTGCTGCTGCTCCCGACCGTGGCCGGTGTCCTGCTGTCGACGCTGGTGTCACAGCTGACGGTCGCCCTGCTCTACACCGACCTGCGCATCCGCCGCGAAGGCCTCGCACCGGCCCTTGCGGAAGCGGCGTACTCCCCCCGCCGACCCCTGTCCGACCTGGGCTAACGTATGCCGTCCGAACAAGGGAACGGAAGGCAGCGATGGCGCACCAGGGGTGGGGACCGCAGGGGCCATACGGTCCGCAGGGGCCATACGGTCCGCACGGACCGCAGGGACCGCACGGTCCCTACGGCTGGGGTGGCTGGCAGCCGCCTCCGCCGCAGCCGGGAGTCATCCCGCTGGCACCCCTGGATATCGGGAAGATCTACAACGGTGCGTTCTCGACGATCGGGCGGTACGCGAAGCAGCTGTTCGGCGTGATGGGCGCGGGCCTCGTCCTGCTCGTCGCCGCCATCGCCGGCTCGTTCGCGCTGGTCTGGGTCGTCGTCGAGGACAACTGGCAGGCGGTGATGGACGCCGACCGGCCGACGTGGTCCCTGCTCAGCCCGATCGTGACCGCCATCGTGGTGGCGTACGCGGTGCTCCTTGTACTCACCTTGCTGGTGAACTCCTTCCTCACCGCCGTCAGCCCGGTCGTCCTCGAACACGCCGCGCTCGGCCGGCGCACCACCTTCGGTGCGGTCTGGCGCCGCGCCTGGTCCCGTACACCGGCGGTGCTCGGTGTCAGCGTGCTCACGTATCTGCTGATCGCGATCCCGGTCGTCCTGTTCTTCCTGTTCTGGATCAGCCTGGTCGTCGCGGTCGTGGCGACCGACAGCAGCTTCCTCTCGATCGGGTCCGTGTTCCTCCTCGGGCTGCTGATCATGCCGCTGGTGACGTGGCTCCTTGTGTCGTTCTCCTTCGCTCCTGCCGCCGCGGTTCTTGAATCGGCCGGTCCGATCACCGCCTTGAAGCGCTCGTACCGGCTGGTCCGCGGCGCGTGGTGGCGCACGTTCGGCATCCTGCTGCTCACCTGGATCATGGTGATGTTCGCAGGGTGGATCGTGCAGATCCCGCTGATGTTCGCGGGCCCGCAGCCCTCGTACGACACCTACGGCCCGTACGACGAACCGCCCGCCGATTTCGGCACGTTGCTCACCGACGTGTACGGCGACTCCTTGGGCGGTCTGTGGACCTATCTGATTCTCGGCGCCGTGGTCGGCATGGTGGTCCAGCTGCTCGCCACGGCCTTCACACAGCTGGTCGGCGGGCTCCTCTACATCGACCAGCGCATCCGTCGAGAGGGCCTCGCCGAGGGCCTGGCCCGGGCGGCCGCACAGCAGTAACGGCGCATACGAAACGCCCAGCAGTAACGAGGCATACGAAACGCCCAGCAGCAGGGGCGCATACGAAAGGGGATCCGCACCCAACGGGGCGGGTGCCCTTTCCCGGACGAAACAACTGGGACGCCCTGCCCGTACGAACGAACACCGACGTTGAACCCGAGCGCCCGAAGCTGCTCGCGGCCTTCGTCCGTGATCTTGTCCGGGCCCCACGGCGGCATCCAGACCCAGTTGATCCGGAGCTCGTTGACGATGCCGTCGGTGGCCGACTTGGCCTGGTCCTCGATGACATCGGTCAGCGGACAGGCCGCGGACGTCAGCGTCATGTCGAGGGTGGCGATGTTGGCGTCGTCGATGTGGATGCCGTAGATGAGGCCGAGGTTGACCACGTCGATGCCCAGCTCGGGGTCGACGACGTCGTACAGCGCCTCGCGCACCTCTTCTTCGGAGGCGGGCTTCAGGGTGGCAGTGCTCTCGTCGCTCATGCGGACTTCCTCTCGGCGGGCTCGGACTCCCCCAGAGCCTGGGCGGTCGCGTCCTTCCACGCCATCCAGCTCAGGAGCGCGCACTTCACGCGCGCCGGGTACTTGGAGACACCGGCGAACGCGACCGCGTCCTCCAGGATCTCCTCCATCGCGTCATCGGGCTCAAGCTTGCCCTTGGACTGCATCAGCTCCAGGAAGGTGCCCTGGATCTGCTGCGCCTCGGCGAGGTCCTTGCCGACCAGGAGGTCGTTGAGGACGGAGGCGGAGGCCTGGCTGATGGAGCAGCCCTGGCCCTCGTACGAGACATCGGCGATCCGCGTGCCGTCGTACTTCACACGGAGCGTGATCTCGTCACCGCAGGTCGGGTTGACGTGGTGCACCTCGGCGTCGCCATCCCGAAGACCGCGCCCGTGCGGGTGCTTGTAGTGGTCCAGGATGACTTCCTGGTACATCGAGTCAAGCTTCACGATTCGGGGCTCCTCAGCCGAAGAAGTTCCGTACGTGCTCCAGGCCCTCGACCAAGGCGTCGACCTCGGCGGGAGTGGAGTACAGATAGAACGACGCTCGCGTGGTCGCAGGAATTCCGTACCGCAGGCAGACCGGCCGCGCGCAGTGGTGGCCGACCCGGACCGCGATGCCCTGCTCGTCGAGGACCTGGCCCACGTCGTGCGGGTGGATGTCGCCGAGCGTGAAGGAGATCGCGGCGCCGCGGTCCTCCGCGGTGACCGGACCGATGATCTTGAGGTCCGGCACTTCGAGGAGGCGCTTGACCGCGTACTCGGTGATCGCCTGCTCGTGGCGGTAGATGTTCTCCATGCCGATCGCGTTCAGGTAGTCCACGGCCGCACCGAGGCCGACGGCCTGGGCGATCGGCGGCGTACCGGCCTCGAACTTGTGCGGCGCGGGCGCGTACGTCGACGAGCTCATCGACACGGTCTCGATCATCTCGCCGCCGCCGAGGAACGGCGGCAGGTCCTCGAGCAGCTCCTGGCGTCCCCACAGCACACCGATGCCGGTCGGGCCGCACATCTTGTGGCCGGTGAAGGCCACGAAGTCGGCCTGCAGCGCCTGCACGTCGAGCGGCATGTGCGGGGCGGCCTGCGAGGCGTCGATGAGGACGAGGGCGCCGACCTCCTGGGCGCGGCGCACGATGGCCTCGACCGGGTTGTGCGTGCCCAGGATGTTGGAGACGAGCACGAAGGAGACGATCTTCGTCTTCTCCGTGATGACCTCGTTGATGTTGCTCAGGTCGAGGCGGCCGTCGTCCGTGAGACCGAACCACTTCAGCTTCGCGCCGGTGCGCTGCGAGAGCAGCTGCCACGGAACGATGTTGGAGTGGTGCTCCATCTCCGTGATGACGATCTCGGTCTCGTGGTCGACCTTGTAGGGCTCGTCGGCCCAACCGAGCATGTTCGCCACGAGGTTGAGGGATTCCGAGGCGTTCTTGGTGAAGATCACCTCGTCGCGGGAGGGCGCGTTGATGAACTCCGCGACCTTGTCCCGCGCACCCTCGTACAGCGCCGTGGCCTCCTCGGCGAGGACGTGCACGCCGCGATGGACATTGGCGTTGTGCCGCTCGTAGTACTCGGTGAGCGCGTCGAGCACCTGGCGCGGCTTCTGCGAAGTCGCCGCGTTGTCCAGGTACACAAGCTTCTTGCCGTCGTGGATCACACGGTCCAGGGCGGGGAAGTCCTTGCGGATCGCCTCTGTGTCGAGGAGGCCCGGCAGCTGTGTCATACGGTGGCGCCGCCCTTCGTGTACTTCTCGTAGCCCTCGGCCTCGAGGGTGTCGGCCAGCTCGGGGCCGCCGGACTCGACGATCTTGCCGCCCGCGAAGACGTGCACGAAGTCGGGCTTGATGTAGCGCAGGATGCGCGTGTAGTGCGTGATCAGCAGGGTGCCGACCTCGCCCGTCTCACGGACGCGGTTGACGCCGTCGGAGACGGTGCGCAGGGCGTCGACGTCGAGGCCGGAGTCGGTCTCGTCGAGGATCGCGATCTTCGGCTTGAGAAGCTCCATCTGCAGGATCTCGTGGCGCTTCTTCTCACCGCCGGAGAAGCCCTCGTTCACGTTGCGCTCGGCGAAGGCCGGGTCCATCTGGAGCTGCTCCATCGCGGACTTGACCTCCTTCACCCAGGTGCGCAGCTTGGGGGCCTCGCCGCGGATCGCCGTCGCCGACGTACGCAGGAAGTTGGAGACCGAGACACCGGGGACCTCGACCGGGTACTGCATGGCGAGGAACATGCCGGCGCGGGCACGCTCGTCGACCTCCATGGCGAGGACGTCCTCGCCGTCCAGGGTGACGGTGCCCTGGGTGATCGTGTACTTCGGGTGACCGGCGATCGAGTAGGCGAGCGTCGACTTGCCAGAGCCGTTGGGGCCCATGATGGCGTGCGTCTCGCCCTGCTTCACGGTCAGGTCGACACCCTTGAGAATTTCCTTGGTGCCGTTCTCGACCTCGACGGTGACGTGCAGGTCGCGGATTTCAAGCGTTGCCATGGTGCCTCAGGACTCCTGGGTGACGGAGACGAGCACATCGTCCCCTTCGATCTGTACGGGGTATACGGGGACGGGGCGCGTCGCGGGAAGGCCGGACGGCTTGCCGGTACGGAGGTCGAACGCGGAGCCGTGCAGCCAGCACTCGATCTGGCAGTCCTCCACCTCGCCCTCGGACAGCGAGACGTTCGCGTGCGAGCAGATGTCGTGGATCGCGAACACCTCGCCCTCTGTCTTGACGAGCGAGACCGGCGTGCCGTCGAGTTCCACCCGCTTCGGGGTGTCCTCCTCCAGCTCGCTCAGCGCGCAGGCTTTGACGAAGGCGGACATCAGACGGACGCCTCGAGCTCTTCCTCGATCTTCGCGATGAGGCGCTCCTCGATGTCCTTGACACCGATCTGCTGGACCAGCTCGGCGAAGAAGCCGCGCACGACGAGGCGGCGGGCCTCGACCTGCGGGATGCCGCGGGCCATCAGGTAGAAGAGCTGCTCGTCGTCGAAGCGGCCGGTCGCACTCGCGTGCCCTGCGCCGACGATCTCGCCGGTCTCGATCTCGAGGTTCGGCACGGAGTCGACCCGGGCGCCGTCGGTCAGAACCAGGTTGCGGTTCATCTCGTACGTGTCCGTGCCCTCGGCCGCGGCCTCGATGAGGACGTCGCCGATCCACACGGCGTGCGCCTGCTCGCCCTGCAGCGCGCCCTTGTAGACGACGTTGGACTTGCAGTTCGGCACGTTGTGGTCGACCAGGAGGCGGTGCTCCTGGTGCTGTCCCGCGTCCGTGAAGTACAGGCCGAGCAGCTCGGCGTCGCCGCCGGGGCCGGTGTACTCGACGCGCGGGTGCAGCCGGACCAGATCGCCGCCGAAGGTCACGACGACCGACTTGAAGGTGGCGTCGCGGCCGAGCTTCGCGTTGTGCTGCGAGCAGTGCACCGCGGTGTCGTCCCAGTCCTGCACGGAGACGAAGGTGACCTTCGCGCCGTCGCCGATCAGGAAGTCCACGTTGGCGGCCCGCACACCGTCACCGGTGTGGTCGACCACGATGACAGCCTCGGCGAAGGCACCGATGTCGAACACGGTGTGCCCGAAGGTGGTGCCGCCCTCGCCGTGCAGCGATACGCGCACGGGCTCGGTGAGCACGGCCTCCTTGGGCACCGTGATGACGGTGGCCTTCTCGAAGGAGGAGTACGCCTGCGCGGCGATCCGGTCGACCGGCGTACCCGCCTTGCCGACCCGCTCGTCGTCACGGGTCACCGACTCGACGGTGACACCCTCGGGCGCGTCGACCTGCGCCTTGATGGCGCCGTCCGCCTTCGCGGTGCCGTCGTGCAGACCCTTGAGGCGCTCCAGCGGCGTGAACCGCCACTCCTCCTCACGGCCGTACGGGACCGGGAAGTCCGCGACGTCGAAGGACGGGGGCGCGCTCATGCGGGTGGCGACGGTGGACTCCGCCGCCACCGCGACGGCACCGGCGGTCGTGGATCCGACCGGGATGTTCTGAGCCTCAGCCATGGCTGTCGTAGTGCTCTCTTTCTTACGTAAGTGGCGTGATGGAGACGGTGGTTGGCGGCCCCGGAGGGCCGCCGGCCCGGGGGGCCTTAACCGACCGCACCCTCCATCTGCAGCTCGATCAGCCGGTTGAGCTCCAGGGCGTACTCCATGGGCAGCTCCTTGGCGATCGGCTCGACGAAGCCGCGCACGATCATGGCCATGGCCTCGAACTCGGTCATGCCGCGGCTCATCAGGTAGAAGAGCTGGTCCTCGGAGACCTTGGAGACGGTCGCCTCGTGACCCATGGACACGTCGTCCTCGCGGACGTCCACGTAGGGGTACGTGTCCGAGCGGGAGATCTGGTCCACGAGCAGCGCGTCACAGAGCACGTTGGACTTGGAGCCCGGAGCGCCCTCGCCGATCTCGACCAGACCGCGGTACGAGGTACGGCCGCCACCACGGGCCACCGACTTCGACACGATGTTGGACGAGGTGTTCGGCGCCATGTGCACCATCTTGGAACCGGCGTCCTGGTGCTGGCCCTCGCCCGCGAAGGCGATGGACAGCGTCTCGCCCTTGGCGTGCTCGCCCATCAGGTAGACGGCCGGGTACTTCATGGTGACCTTGGAACCGATGTTGCCGTCGATCCACTCCATGGTCGCGCCCTCGTACGCCACGGCGCGCTTGGTGACCAGGTTGTAGACGTTGTTCGACCAGTTCTGGATCGTCGTGTAGCGGCAGCGGCCGCCCTTCTTCACGATGATCTCGACGACCGCGGAGTGCAGCGAGTCCGAGGAGTAGATCGGCGCGGTGCAGCCCTCGACGTAGTGGACGTAGGCGTCCTCGTCGACGATGATCAGCGTCCGCTCGAACTGGCCCATGTTCTCCGTGTTGATACGGAAGTAGGCCTGCAGCGGGATCTCGACATGTACGCCCTTGGGGACGTAGATGAACGATCCGCCGGACCACACGGCCGTGTTCAGCGACGCGAACTTGTTGTCGCCGACCGGGATGACGGTGCCGAAGTACTCCTTGAAGAGCTCCTCGTGCTCCTTCAGCGCGGTGTCGGTGTCGACGAAGATGACGCCCTGCTCCTCCAGGTCCTCACGGATCTGGTGGTAGACGACCTCGGACTCGTACTGGGCCGCGACACCCGCGACGAGGCGCTGCTTCTCCGCCTCCGGGATGCCGAGCTTGTCGTACGTGTTCTTGATGTCCTCGGGCAGCTCTTCCCAGGAAGCGGCCTGCTTCTCGGTGGAGCGCACGAAGTACTTGATGTTGTCGAAGTCGATGCCGGAGAGGTCGGAGCCCCAGGTCGGCATGGGCTTCTTGCCGAACAGGCGAAGACCCTTGAGACGGAGCTTGGTCATCCACTCCGGCTCGTTCTTCTTGGACGAGATGTCGAGGACGACATCCTCGTTGAGACCGCGCTTGGCAGCCTGGCCGGCCGCGTCGGAGTCGGCCCAGCCGTACTCGTACTTACCCAGTCCCTCGAGTTCGGGGTGGGCAGTCTCCTCGATGGGGAGAGTCATGCGGGGTTCCTCCCGGCCGTGCTTGCTGTGGTGGTCTGGTCTTGCGTGGTTTCGGTGTCTTTACGAGGAATGAACGTCGTACAGACGCCGTCCCCGTGGGCGATGGTGGCCAGTCGCTGCACATGAGTGCCGAGCAGACGGCTGAAGAACTCCGTCTCCGCCTCGCACAGCTGCGGAAACTGCTCGGCGACATGAGCGACCGGGCAGTGGTGCTGACACAGCTGCTCGCCGACCGGTGCGCTACGCGCAGTGGCAGCGTACCCGTCCGCGCTCAGGGCCCTGGCCAGGGCCTCTGTGCGGGCTTGCGGCGGTACGTTCTCCAGGGCCTCGCGGTACCCCTCGGCCTGGGCGGCAAGACGGGCCCGGGCGAAGGCGGCGACGGCCGCGTCCCCGAGCTCCCCGCCGCCTGCGGACTGCGAGATCCAGCGCAGGGCTTCGGCGGCGAGCTTGTCGTAGGACTGGTCGAAGGCGTCCCGGCCGCAGTCCGTCAGGGCGAACACCTTGGCGGGCCTGCCGCGCGTCCGAGCGCCGTAGACCCGCTTCTCACGGGGTTCCACGACATCGTCGGCGACCAGGGCGTCGAGGTGACGGCGGACGGCGGCCTGCGTGAGACCCAGACGGGCGGCGAGGTCGGCCACGGTGGACGGGCCGTGGTCCAGGATGGAGCGCGCGACGCGGTTGCGCGTGGAGCGCTCACCGGTCCCGAGCTCCTCCTGCGGGGCCCCCGCAGGAGCCTCCGAAGCCTCGCCCACGTTTTTCACAACGCCCTTGTTGCGTAATTCCTCCGGCCCCGACAACCGGCCTGGTGGCAGGGGCGGGGTGCGGTGCATCACTTAGGGATACCTAAGTGGATACGCAGGGTGACGAGAGGTGAACCCCGAGGTCACTCGGCCTGTCGTATCGGCTCAGAGATCCTCTTCGCGTTCGGGCCTTCCCATGAACCAGTACGAGCCGGCCACGAGCAGTCCGCCGCCGACGATATTGCCCGGCACGGTGAACACGAGATTGCGCAGCAGATCGCCGATGCCGGCGCCGCCGTCGAGGATCGAGAGCGCGAAGAGCGCCATGTTGGCCACGCAGTGCTCGAAGCCCACGGCGACGAACACCAGGACCGGGATCCAGAGCACGAAGATCTTCGCGCCGTCGCCCTTGGCCCGGTAGAACATCCAGATCGCGAGGCAGACGAGGAAGTTGCAGAGCACCGCGCGCCAGAACAGCTGACCGCCGTCGAGCGCTTCCTTGCCGTGGATCATCTCGGCGAGCATCGCGCGGGCGGGAGCGGTGGAGACCACCCCGGAGGCGTGGACCATCGCGCCGAAGAGGAAAGCGCCGACGAAGTTGCCGAACAGGGAAGTGGCCCAGCTGCCCACCAGGTCCTTGGCGCCCGTGCGGCCGGTGAGCGCACCGATCAGCATCACCATGACGTTGCTCGTGAACAGCTGGGCGCCCGCGAACATCACGATGGTCAGCGCAATCGGGAAGACCAGGCCTTCGAGCAGCTTCGTGGCCGCGGAACCGGCCGAGACGAAGGGCGAGATCGCGACGAGGAGGAGCACCTCGCCGATGCCTATGTACGCGCCCGCAAGGACCGCGGAGACGAAGTAACGGGGAGGGGTCCGCCGCAGGTCGTGCGCCTTGTGGGCGGCCTGCTCGGACGTCTCTGCCACGTTTTTCGCAATGCTGGTCACATATCGACGTTAGGACCGCCAGGGTCCTGCTTCGGTCAGAAAAGGTCACCAATGACCGGACCTGCGGACCCGGCGGACAGGGACCTGCGACCCGTCCCTAGACTCTGTCCTCATGCGAAGCGAGCCCGTCGTCACGCTCACCGAACTGGTGAAGCGCTACGGCAGCAAGACCGCCGTCGACGGCCTGGCCCTGGAGGCTTCGGCGGGTGTCACCGCCGTCCTCGGTCCCAACGGCGCCGGCAAGACGACCACCGTCGAGACCTGTGAGGGCTACCGGAAGCCGGACGCCGGCACCGTCCGCGTCCTCGGCCTCGACCCGGTGCGACAGGCCGCCGAGCTGCGCCCCCGGATCGGCGTGATGCTCCAGTCCGGCGGCGTCTACTCCGGCGCCCGCGCCGACGAGATGCTCCGCCACATCGCCAAGCTGCACGCCCACCCGCTCGACGTGGACGCCCTGATCGAGCGTCTGGGCCTGGGCAGTTGCGGCCGTACGACCTACCGCCGGCTCTCCGGCGGCCAGCAGCAGCGCCTCGCGCTCGCGCTCGCCCTGGTGGGGCGGCCCGGACTGGGCTTCCCCCGCGAGCCGGCCGCGGGCCCCCGCCCGCAGGCGCGCAGGGCCACTTGGGAGCTCGTACGGGAGCTGCGCGCCGACGGCGTCAGCGTCATCCTCACCACGCACCACATGGACGAGGCCGAACAGCTCGCCGACGACGTCGCCATCATCGACGCGGGCAAGGTCATCGCCCAGGGCAGCCCCGAACAGCTCTGCAAGGGCGGCGCCGAGAACACCCTGCGCTTCTCCGGACGCCCGGGTCTCGACGTCGCCTCGCTCCTGAAGGCCCTGCCGATGGACACGCTCGCCGCCGAGCTCACCCCGGGTTCGTACCGCGTCACCGGCACCGTCGACCCGCAGCTGCTGGCGACCGTGACGTCCTGGTGCGCCCAGCACGGGGTGATGCCGGACCGGATCGCGGTCGAACGGCACACCCTCGAAGACGTCTTCCTGGAGCTGACCGGTAAGGAGCTGCGCGGATGAGCGCGGGTACGTATGCGCCCAAGCCGGGTGCCGCACCGATGTCCCGGATGATCACGGCACAGGCGGCCTTCGAGACGAAGATGCTCCTGCGCAACGGCGAGCAGCTGCTGCTCACCGTGGTGATCCCGTCCCTGCTCCTGGTGCTCTTCTCGACGGTCGACATCACGGACACGGGCTCGGGCAAGGCGGTCGACTTCCTCGCCCCCGGCATCCTCGCCCTCGCCGTGATGTCCACCGCGTTCACCGGTCAGGCCATCTCGACCGGCTTCGAGCGGCGGTACGGAGTGCTCAAGCGGCTCGGCACCTCGCCGCTGCCGCGCTGGGCCCTGATGACCGCGAAGACCCTCTCCGTCCTGGCCGTCGAGGTCCTGCAGATCGCGCTGCTCACCGCGATCGCCTTCGGCCTCGGCTGGTCCCCGCAGGGCAACCCCCTGTCCGTCCTCCTCCTGCTGATCCTCGGCACCGCGGCCTTCTCGGGTCTCGGCCTGCTCATGGCGGGGACGTTGAAGGCCGAGGCCACCCTCGCCGCCGCCAACCTGGTCTTCCTGCTGCTCCTGGTCGGCGGCGGGGTGATCGTCCCGCTGGACAAGTTCCCGGACGCCGCCCAGTCCGTGCTCGGGCTGCTGCCCATCTCGGCGCTCTCCGACGGTCTGCGCGATGTGCTGCAGCACGGCGCGGGGATCCCGTGGGGCAACCTCGGGATCCTCGCCGTGTGGTCGGTGCTCGGACTGGGTGCGGCGGCGCGGTTCTTCCGCTGGGAGTGAGCCGCTGGTGGCCAGGCGCTGGGGGTCAGGCGCTGGTTGGCCAGGCGCTGGTTGGCCAGGCGCCCCTACAGGCGCCGCTTGGCCCACCAGAAGCTGAACCCGGTGAGCCCGAGCGCGAGTGCCAGATAGATCCCCGTCTCGGCCCACTGGAACGGCCAGTAGCGGCTGGACGGGTGGTACGTCGCCTCCTGCCGGTATCCCAGCCGGTTCGCCGTATCGGTGACGCACTGCATGGCCTTCGCGGGCTGCCGCGGGGCGTCGCACTTCGCCATGTCCGCGTCCGGCAGATCGATCACGGCCACGGTGCGGCCGTCCTTGTCGACGGTACGGCTGGACAGGATCCATGCGCCGGCGTCCGCCACGCTCGCCTGCACATGCAGCAGTCCGCCTTCGCCGACGCCGTCGATATTGGCCGTGGAGAACGCCGCGGTCGCCTTGACCGGCTCGGCCAGGTTCGGCCGTACGAACACCGGCATCGCGATCTGCACCAGCGCGAAGGCGGCCAGCGTGATCGCCATGGCGGGCAGCGCACGGCGGACCAGCATCCCGACGGTCACCCCGAGGGCGAACGCGAAGGCCGCGTAGCCGACCGGGACGATGCCCCGGGTGGCGAACACGATGGCCTCGAGGCGCGGATAGCTGCTGACGGCACTCTTGTCGAGCGGGCTCGCCCACCATGTGACGGCCAGCGTGCCGATCCCCGCCGCGACCATGGTGGCCAGACCCACCAGCGCGATCTTGACGGCGAACCAGCGGGTGCGGCGCACGCTCTGGGTCAGAGCCATCCGGATCGTGCCGGTCTCCAACTCCCGTGCGACGAGCGGCGCGCCCCAGAACAGGCCGATCAGACCGGGCAGCAGGAGCAGCAATCCGCTGACCCCGAGAAAGGCGGACTGGTGGCTGTCGAGGAACCGGTCGAGGAAGCGCGTGCACCCCGCCTCCTGCCCGGTGCAGGCCGCGATCCCCTGCGCGTAGTCGTCGGCCAGGCCGGGCCCGGTGAACGCGAGCGCCGCCGCGAACGCCGTGAGTACTCCGGCCATCATCAGGGCGGAGCCCCGGAACTGCCGCAATGTCAGCCAGATCATCGCTGCACCTCCAGCCGCGGCCGCCGGACGACGGGGGCGGACTTGTCCATGTAGGCGAGGACCAGGTCCTCCAGATTGATCCCGTCCACGCTCCAGCTCGGATCGTGGATCGGCTCCTGAGTCCGTACGAGAAGCGTGGTCTGCCGGTCGGTGTGGCTGGCGGAGATCACCTGCTGGCTTCCCGGCAGCGTCGCCGGATCGCGCCGCGCCCCGACCAGCCGGTGATGGGTGGCGAGCAGCTCGTCCAGATCACCGGCGACCTGCACCCGGGAGTCGACGAGCACCACCAGGTAGTCGCAGGCACGCTCCACGTCGGAGACGAGATGCGAGGAGAGCACGACGCTCAGCTCCTGCTCGGCGACCGCTTCCATGAGCAGCTGCATGAACTCCCGCCGCGCGAGGGGGTCGAGGGAGGCGACCGGCTCGTCCAGGATGAGCAGTTCGGGCCGCTTGGCCAGCGCCATGGTGAGCGCGAGCTGGGCACGCTGACCGCCGGACAGGGTGCCGGCGCGCTGCTTCGGATCGAGTCCCAGGCGGTCGATGCGCTCCCGCGCGACCGCGTCGTCCCACCCCGGGTTGAGCCGTCGGCCGAGGGTGAGGTGGTCGGCGACGCTGAGACGCCCGTACGTCGGGGTGTCCTGGGCGACGAAACCCACCCGGGCGAGCTGGGTCACATCGCCGGCGGGCGGACCGCCGCACACCTCGATGCTGCCGCTGCTCGGCGCGAGCAGCCCGGCCGCCAGGTTCAACAGGGTCGATTTGCCCGCCCCGTTGGGACCGACCAGACCGATCACCCGGCCCGCCGGCAACTCCAGATCGCAGTCCTGCAGCGCCCAGCGCTGCCGGTACTTCTTGCCCAGGCCGCGGGCCCGTATGACGGTGCTCACGCTACTTCCTCTCCGGCACCGCGAAAGGTGCTCAGGAACAGGGCCTCGATGCTCTCCTCGTCGAGTCCGGCCAGCCGTGCCTTGGTGAGCCAGCGCTCGAGCTCCTTGCGCAGCGGGCCGTGCGCGGACAGCGACTTGTCGGCGAGGGTGCGGGTCACGAACGTCCCGACGCCGGGGCGCGCGGCCACGAGTCCCTTGTGCTCCAGCTCGCGGTACGCCTTGAGGACGGTGTTGGGATTGATCGCCAGCTGGCTCGCCACGTCCTTGACGGTCGGCAGCCGGTCCCCCTCCTTGAGCAGTCCGAGCCTCAGCGCATGCCGCACCTGCTGGACGAGCTGCTGATACGGGGAGAGACCCGAGCGGCCGTTCAGATGGAACTCGATCACGACGGCGCCTCCATTTATCTAGTTGCCTAGCACTTTAGGCTCCTAGGCTCAGCAACCGTCAAGACCTGCGTCACGTCCCGCCGTAGACAAAAAGGACTCAACTGTCACCAACCGGGCGCCACATATCGACCCTCGTGAAAACTTGCACAAGCCACCCCCCTACGATGGGCGCGTGCCAAACGTGACCCGAGCCGATGTCGCTCAAGCCGTGCGCAACCCGCTCGCCTACATCGCCGAGCGCTGGACCCCGTCACCGCGGATCCTCCAGCGCGCGATCCTCGCGTCGCTCGTGATGAACGTCGTGATCGTCGTGACGGGCGGCGCCGTCCGCCTGTCCGGTTCGGGCCTCGGCTGCCCGACCTGGCCCAAGTGCACCGACGACTCGCTCACCGCGACCGCCGAGATGGGCTTCCACGGCGTGATCGAGTTCGGCAACCGCATGCTGGCGTACGTCCTGTGCGCGGCCGTCGGCTGGGCGATCATCGCGGCACGCTCGACGAAGCCCCACCGCCGGGGCGTCACCCGGCTCGGCTGGCTGCAGTTCTGGCTGGTCATGGCGAATGCGGTGCTCGGCGGCATCGTGGTCCTCGTCGGCCTCAACCCGTACACCGTGGCCTCCCACTTCCTGCTCTCGACCACGCTGATCACGGTCGCGACCGTGATGTGGCAGCGCGCCCGCGAAGGCGACGGCGCTCCGCGTCCGCTGGTCGGCAAGTCCGTGCGCCAGCTGGTGTGGTTCCTGACGGTCGCGGCCGGACTGCTCGTCGCCGTCGGCACCGTGGTCACCGGCGCGGGCCCGCACGCGGGAGACTCGAGCGAGGTGCACCGCATCCCGCTGAACTGGGAGGACGTCTCCAAGCTGCACGCGGTGCTGGCCTGGGTCGTGGTCTCCCTGACCTTCGCCCTGTGGTTCGTCCTCAAGGCCGTCGACGCCCCGCCCGGACCGCTGCGCCGCACCCGCGACCTGTTCCTGATCCTGCTCGCGCAGGGCGTGATCGGTTACGTCCAGTACTTCACGGATCTGCCCGAGGTCCTGGTCGGCGCCCACATGCTCGGCTCGTGTCTGGTGTGGATCGCGATCGTCCGCGTCGTGCTCGCCCTGCGCGAGCGCCCCGAGCTCGAGCTCTCGGTCCCCGCCCAGGGCGAGGCCCAACTGACGAGCGCGCGCTAGTCCCTTCGCCCTCCCGCGGGCACCCGATGTCAGCGCCCCCTCCTAAGGTGAACCCGATCTTGCCGGGTACGGACGAAGGTGGGGGCCATGGGGGCCAGCGGTTGGCAGTACGTCACTCCGTACGAGGGGTCGGTCGAAGCGTCCTTGGCGGCGCTGCACGCCCGGGTCTTCGCCGAGGACTACGGCGACGACGAAGCGTACGAGTCACTCGACGACCTGTGGGACGACGAGGAGTTCATGGGCGAGGAGGGGACGCACTCCATCCTCGACATCCAGCGCGTCGTGTACATGAGCAGTGCGCCGGCACCGACGAACTCCGACGACTACGCGACCCTGCGCCCGGTCGGCCCCGACCGCGTCAGGCACCACTTCGGCACGGAGCGGCCGACACCCGCGCAGTTCGAGGCCCTGCTCGTCCAGGCGCACGAGTCGCTCTCGCAGACCTGGCCCCGCACCGCGAACACCCTGCTCGACGAGCCGCACATGCGCTGGACCGGCCTGTTCGTGCTCCTGTACGCGGAAGCCGGCGACCGGGAGCCGAGCCATGTGGGGATCTTCGGCTACTCCGGCGACTGACCGCGGCACCCGGCGCAGGGCACAGTGCGCACGGTCAGGGCGCGGCAAGCCCGTACACCCGCCGGGCGTTCCCCGCCGCGATCATCCCCGCGACCCGGTCCGCGTCCGCACGGGACCAGGCGCCCTCGGACACCCAGCCGCCGAGCACCCGGCCGAGCGCCTCGCGGAACAACCGGGCGGCGACCACGTGCAGTTCGGGCAGCCCGCGGGCGCCGCTGGAGAAGAGGAGCTTGCCGAACGGGACGAGCTCGAGGATCTCGGCGAGCAGGGCGGTCGCGCGGGCGCCGGTGCGGACGAGCGCGGGGCCCAGGTCCGTATAGACATGCGGGAAGACGCCGGCGAGATGGGCGGCGTGGCGGTGGTACGGGTAGCCGTGCATCAGGATCAGGTCCGTGCCGAGCCCGGCCGTGGCCCGTGCGAAACGGGTGAGGTAGTGCTGGGGGTTGCTCGCCCCCGAGTGCAGTTGCAGCGGCAGCCCGCTGGCGACGGCGATCCACAGCAGATGGCGCAGGAGTACGGGATCGGTCAGTTCACCGCCCACCTGGCGCGCCGCGATCCACCGTCCCGCGGCCCCGCGCACTTCGCCCGCGTCCGGCGGTTCGGGGGCGAGAGCGAGCCCGTGGCGTTCGCCGGCGACCGAGGTGAACGCGACCGCGGTGGACGCCGCACCGTGCACGGACTCGGCGAGATTGGCGAGGAAGGATTCCACGGTCCCTGACGTGTCCGCCACCTGCTCGGCCAGGAGTTCCAGACGGACGATCTCGTGCGCCGACGCCCCGCCCGCCGCCCCCAGTTCGGCGGGTCCCGTCAGGTCCTCGGGCAGCCCGGTATCGACGAGATACGTGGTGATCCCGCTGCCCCCGAGCAACCGCCGCCCCGCCTCGACCACACCCAGTTCACGGCGCCGCGCCAGATAGTGCGGCGCCGGGCAGTGCGGTTCGAGGCCGAGCAGGGGCGGACACCAGCGGCGTACGGCGAAGCCCGTCTGGGTGTCGAAGAAGGTGGTGCCCGGGGCGGGCGGGCCCTCTCCGCGCCCGAGATGGGACTCGAACGTGCCGAGGCCGAGCTCGGTGCGCAGTACGCCGTGGCAGTACTGGTCCACCAGGGACGGGGTGTCGATCATCCGGGGCTCCCTGTGCTGGACCGTCGTTCCTTACGGTCCTAACGCCGAAGCCCGCTCCAGGTGTTGCTAGACAGGGGCTAGGCCTTGTTCTTCGGACCGCCGAGCTGCATGCCGGCCATCCGCGTCCACTCGTAGGGGCCGGTCTTCACCTTCGCCGCGAACTCGCCGTCGAAGTCCTCGTGCACGGTGACCCCGGCCTTCGCGACCGCGGCCTCGGCCACCGCGTGGCTGGTCGCGAACAGGTCGCCCCAGCCGCCGTCCTGTCCGACGAGCACGATCCGCGTGCCGCGCTCCCCCACATAGGCGAGCTGCGCCTCGGCCCCGCCGTGCTCCTTGGCGAACGCGCCGATCCGCTTGGCCAGCTTGGCCGCCGTCCGCTCGTCCCTGGTGTCCCGGGCCGTCGCGTCCTGGGCCGTCGCGTCCTGGGCCGCCGTCTCCGTCTTCGTCTCTGCCATGGCCCAGATGCTACCGACGGGTAGATCAACGCGCGACGCCCGCCCGCAGTGTCCTCGGCCACGCGGCCGTGCCCATTCCCCTTGCGAGCCGCCCGTGGTACCACCTCTGCCCATGGGCGACTCCGTCGTGGTGGGCATCGGCTATCCGCCTCATTGGGATGTACGGCCCGAGGGCGCCCTTGCCGCCGACCTCGCCGCGACCGCGGCCCTTGACCCGCGTATCGAGCTGGTCGACTGCCGTTACGTCGAGCCCGACTCCCTGCGCACGGCCCGCAGCGCACCACCGCCGCATGGCCACTTGCGCGACCTGGCACCGGAACTGACCCGTCCCCAGCGCGAGTTGTTCGCCCGCGCCGAGGTGATCCTCACCACAGACCTCCCCTTCGGCATCACCTCGCTCGCCCCCGGCCTCCGCTGGGTCCAGGGCATCGGCGCGGGGGTCGGCCAGCTCCTGTCGGCCGACCTGGGCGAGATCAGGGTGACCACGGCGGCCGGGGTGAACGCCGCGTCCGTCGCCGAGTTCGCCCTGGCCCGCCTGCTCGAGCACGCCAAGCGGCTACGGGAGATCGACGAGGTCCAGCGGATACGCGGCCCCCGGCGCCCCTTCGGCACCCAGCTCGGCGGCCGCACCCTCGGCGTGATCGGGCTCGGCCGGATCGGCACCCGTATCGCCGCCGGTGCGCATGCGCTCGGGATGCGGGTCCTTGCCGTCCGCAGGGACAGCGCGGCACCCCGCCCGGCCTGCGTCGACGAGGTGTACGCGCCTTCGCGGCTCCTCGCGTTCCTGCCCCGCTGCGACGCGGTGATCGCCGCCGCCCCCGAGACCCGGGACACCGCGGACCTGATGGACGCGCGGGCCTTCGCGGCCATGCGGCCGGGCTCGTTCTTCTGCAATGTGGGGCGCGGCTCGCTCGTCGACGAGGCCGCCCTGATCGAGGCCCTGGACTCGGGTCACCTGGCCGGCGCGGCCCTCGACGTGACCCGCGAGGAACCACTGCCTTCAGGCAGCCCGCTGTACGACGCACCACGGCTGGCCCTGTCGCCGCATGTGGCGACGGCCGCCGGCGAGCACTTCACGGGTGTGTTCGCGCTGTTCCGCGAGAACCTGAGCCGCTACCTGAGCGGGCGTCCGCTCCTCAACGAGGTCGACAAGAACCTCGGCTACTGACGACGGGAGACCTGGAGATGAGCGAGCGCGTCCTCGGCGACATCGCCACGAAGCTGCTCTTCGAGAACGACCGCGTACGGGTCTGGGAGCTGCGCCTGGCCCCCGGCGAGCGCAGCGCGGTCCACCGCCACGACCTCGACCATCTCCTGATCCAGATCTCCGGCGACCGGATCGCCATCGAACCCGAGCCGGACTCGGCCGGCCCGTTCAAGGAGTACCTGGCGGCGGACGTGGTCCCGGGCGCGGTGATCCCGGTGGACCGGGGCGGCATCGAGACGGCGGTCAACGTGGGCGAGCGGCCGTACCGCGAGATCATCGTCGAACTGAAGGACTGAACGCCGAAGGGGGCACGGGGCCTGAGCCCCGTGCCCCCTTCGGCAGAAAACTCAGCAGAAAACTCAGCGCAGGAAGGGATCCACCGCGACCGCCACGAACAGCAGCGACACATAGGTGATCGACCAGTGGAACAGCCGCATCTCCTTGAGCTTCGCCCCCGTGGCCTCGGCATTCGCCCGGTTCTGGAGACTGTGCGCCTCCCAGAGCCAGAACCCGCCCGCGAGCAGCGCCACCGCCGTGTAGAACCACCCGGTGTAGCCGAGCGGGGTGAGCAGCAGCGAAGCGCCGACCATCACCCAGCTGTAGAGCACGATCTGCCGGGCGACCACCTTGTTGGAGGCGACGACCGGAAGCATGGGCACACCGGCGCGCGCGTAGTCGTCCTTGACCTTCATCGACAGCGGCCAGTAGTGCGGCGGCGTCCAGAAGAACATCACCAGGAAGAGGATGACCGGCGCGTACGACATCGAGTTGGTGACCGAGGACCAGCCGATGAGGACCGGCATACAGCCCGCGATCCCGCCCCACACGATGTTCTGCGAGGTCCGCCGCTTCAGGATCATCGTGTAGACGACCGAGTAGAAGAGCAGTGCGCCGAGCGCCAGCCAGGCAGACAGCCAGTTGACCGCGAAGCCGAAGAGCAGCGTGGAGCCGATCGCGAGGGCGATGCCGAAGGCGAGGCACTCGCGCGGGCTCACCATCCCGGTGACCAGGGGCCGCTGCGACGTGCGCTCCATGAGCGCGTCGATGTCGCGGTCGTACCACATGTTCAGGGCGTTGGCCCCGCCCGCCGACAGATAGCCGCCGAGGCAGGTCACGAGGACCAGCCACAGATCCGGCACACCCTGCTCGGCGAGGAACATCACCGGCACCGTCGTGATGAGCAGCAGCTCGATGATCCGCGGCTTCGTCAAAGCGACGAACGCCATGACCCGGGCCTTCAGTGGCCGACGGCTCGTGCTCGTCGTGCTCAGCACACCCGCAGGACGGGATTCAACGGCCGTCACGCACACCCCTGACAGAGACTCCCAGCGAGCCACGTCGGACGTCCGTCGATGTGAACACCCGGTAAAGGCTCGCGCGTACCAGGCCACTGTAGAGGTTGGCCATACCTCGCTCACCGCGGGGGTGGGTCGTGTTGGCAGACCGGCCCGTTCGGCGGTCCGGCCGTCTTCCGGAGGCGAATCCGCCCGGCGCCCGGCACCCTGGAATGAGTCGAAAAAATGCACGGCCCAACGGCGGTAGGCTCGGCAGCACGAGCCAGGTGGCGCAGGCCATCGGGCTCGTGACCCGACCGGCGCACGCCCGCCGGTTTCGACATGTGGAGCATGTGGAGAGGAGCCCTGACCCAGGGTGAGCACCAAGCCGACCACCACAGACCTCGAGTGGACCGACCTCGACCAGCGCGCCGTAGATACGGGACGCATCCTGGCCGCGGATGCCGTACAGAAGGTCGGCAACGGCCATCCTGGTACGGCCATGAGCCTGTCCCCCGCCGCGTACACCCTGTTCCAGAAGGTGATGCGGCATGACCCGGCCGACCCGGAGTGGGTGGGGCGCGACCGTTTCGTGCTCTCCGCCGGTCACTCGTCTCTGACGCTGTACATCCAGCTCTACCTGGCCGGCTTCGGTCTCGAGCTCGATGACCTCAAGGCCTTCCGCACCTGGGGCTCCAAGACCCCCGGCCACCCGGAGTACGGCCACACCGCCGGCGTCGAGACCACCACGGGTCCGCTCGGCCAGGGTGTCGCCAACGCCGTGGGCATGGCGATGGCCTCCCGCTACGAGCGCGGTCTGTTCGACCCCGAGGCCCCGGCGGGCGAGAGCCCGTTCGACCACTACATCTACGCGATCGCCGGTGACGGCTGCCTCCAGGAGGGCATCTCCGCCGAGGCCTCCTCGCTCGCGGGTCACCAGAAGCTCGGCAACCTGGTCCTGCTGTGGGACGACAACCACATCTCGATCGAGGGCGACACCGAGACCGCGGTCTCCGAGGACACCTGCAAGCGCTACGAGGCGTACGGCTGGCACGTCCAGCGCGTCGACCCGAAGCCCGACGGTGACCTGGACCCCGAGGCGCTGTACAACGCGATCGCGGCCGCGAAGGCCGTCACGGACAAGCCGTCCTTCATCGCGATGCGCTCGATCATCGCCTGGCCCGCCCCGAACGCCCAGAACACCGAGGCCGCGCACGGCTCGGCGCTCGGCGACGACGAGGTGGCGGCCACCAAGCGCGTGCTCGGCTTCGACCCGGAGCAGAGCTTCGAGGTATCCGACGAGGTCATCGCGCACACCCGCGGCGCTCTGGCGCGCGGCGCCGAGGCCCGGGGCGAGTGGGACAAGTCCCTCGCCGCCTGGCGCACCGCCAACCCGGAGCGCGCCGCCGAGTTCGACCGGATCAACGCGGGCGAGCTGCCGGCCGGCTGGGAGGAGAAGCTCCCCGAGTTCGAGACCGGCAAGGGGGTCGCGACGCGTGCCGCGTCCGGCAAGATCCTGCAGGCGCTCGGCGCGGTGATCCCGGAGCTGTGGGGCGGTTCGGCCGACCTCGCGGGCTCCAACAACACCACGATCGACAAGACGAGTTCCTTCCTTCCCGAGGGCAACCCGCTGCCGGAGGCCGACCCGTACGGCCGCACGATCCACTTCGGCATCCGCGAGCACGCCATGGCCGCGGCCATGAACGGCATCGCGCTGCACGGCCACACCCGCATCTTCGGCGGCACCTTCCTGGTGTTCTCGGACTACATGCGCAACGCGGTGCGCCTGTCCGCGCTGATGCACCTGCCGGTCACGTACGTGTGGACGCATGACTCCATCGGTCTCGGCGAGGACGGCCCGACGCACCAGCCGGTCGAGCACCTGGCCGCGCTGCGCGCGATCCCGGGCCTGAACGTGGTCCGCCCGGCCGACGCCAACGAGACCGCGATCGCCTGGCGCGAGATCCTGCGCCGCGGCAAGAAGGACTACGGCAAGAGCGCCCCGCACGGCCTCGCGCTGACCCGTCAGGGTGTCCCGACGTACGAGCGCAACGAGGATGCCGTCAAGGGCGGTTACGTCCTGTTCGAGGCCTCCAAGGAGACTCCGGACGTGGTCCTCATCGCCACCGGTTCCGAGGTCCAGCTGGCCGTCGGCGCGCGGGAGGCCCTCGAAGCCGAGGGCGTCGCCACCCGCGTCGTGTCGATGCCGTGCGTCGAGTGGTTCGAGGCCCAGGACCAGGGGTACCGGGACAGCGTCCTGCCGCCGTCCGTCAAGGCGCGGGTCGCGGTCGAGGCCGGTATCGGTCTGACCTGGCACCGCTTCGTCGGGGATGCCGGCCGCATCGTCTCGCTCGAGCACTTCGGTGCCTCGGCCGACGGCAAGGTGCTCTTCCAGGAGTTCGGCCTGACCGCCGACGCGGTCACCGCCGCCGCCAAGGAATCTCTGGCAGCCGTTCAGCGCTGACGCCCATAGACGCTTCATACGACACGTAGGAGATGCAATTTCCATGACAGACGCACTCAAGCGCCTCTCTGAAGAAGGCGTCGCGATCTGGCTGGACGACCTGTCGCGCAAGCGCATCACGTCCGGCAACCTGGCCGAACTCATCGACCAGAGCCACGTCGTGGGCGTCACGACCAACCCGTCGATCTTCCAGAAGGCGATCTCTTCCGGAGACGGTTACGAGGAGCAGGTCGCCGACCTCGCCGCCCGCAAGGTGACCGTCGAGGAAGCCATCCGCATGATCACCACCGCGGATGTACGGGACGCCGCCGACATCCTGCGCCCGGTCTTCGACGCGACCGACGGTCAGGACGGCCGGGTCTCCATCGAGGTCGACCCGCGCCTGGCGCACAACACCAAGGCCACGGTCGCCGAGGCCAAGCAGCTGGCGTGGCTGGTCGACCGGCCGAACACACTGATCAAGATCCCGGCCACCAAGGCGGGGCTGCCGGCCATCACCGAGACCATCGGCCGGGGCATCAGCGTCAATGTCACGCTGATCTTCTCGCTCGAGCGCTACCGCGAGGTCATGGACGCCTACCTCGCGGGCCTGGAGAAGGCGAAGGCCAAGGGCCTGGACCTCTCCAAGATCCACTCGGTGGCCTCGTTCTTCGTGTCCCGTGTGGACACCGAGATCGACAAGCGCCTTGACGGCATCGGCACGGACGAGGCCAAGGCCCTCAAGGGCAAGGCCGCTCTCGCCAACGCCCGTCTCGCGTACGAGGCGTACGAAGAGGTCTTCGGCTCCGACCGCTGGGGCTCCCTCGACAAGGCCGGCGCCAACAAGCAGCGTCCGCTGTGGGCCTCGACCGGCGTCAAGGACCCGGCGTACAAGGACACCCTGTACGTGGACGACCTGGTCGCGCCCGGCACGGTGAACACCATGCCGGAGGCCACCCTGGAGGCGACCGCCGACCACGGCGAGATCGTCGGCAACACCATCGCCGGTACGTACGAGCAGGCCCGTGCCGAGCTCGACGCCGTCGAGAAGCTCGGGATCGCGTACGACGACGTCGTGCAGCTCCTCGAGGACGAGGGCGTCGAGAAGTTCGAGGCGTCCTGGAACGACCTGCTCAAGTCGACTGAGGCGGAGCTCAAGAAGCTCGCTCCCTCGGAGGGCTGACACCTTGACCGCAATCGGAGCCAACCCGCTCCGTGACGCTGCCGACCCACGGGGCCCGCGGTGCGCGCGGCCGTCGGGGCGGGTGGTCTTCGGCGTCACGGGGGGTTTGTCACGCAAAAAGCTGATGCCCGCTGTGTACGACCTGGCCAACCGCGGCCTGCTGCCGCCGGGCTTCTCGCTCGTCGGCTTCGCGCGCCGTGAGTGGCAGGACGAGGACTTCGCGCAGGAGGTGCACGACGCCGTCAAGGAGCACGCCAGGACGCCCTTCCGCGAGGAGGTCTGGCAGCAGCTGATCCAGGGCATGCGGTTCGTGCAGGGCGACTTCGACGACGACGACGCCTTCGAAACGCTCAAGGCCACCATCGAGGACCTGGACAAGAAGCAGGGCACGGGCGGGAACTTCGCGTTCTACCTCTCCGTACCGCCCAAGTTCTTCCCGAAGGTCGTCAAGCAGCTCAAGAAGCACGGTCTCGCCGACCAGGCGGGCGACGCCTGGCGGCGCGCGGTGATCGAGAAGCCCTTCGGGCACGATCTCGTCTCCGCGCAGGAGCTGAACTCGATCGTGCACGAGGTGTTCAAGCCGGACCAGGTGTTCCGGATCGACCACTACCTCGGCAAGGAGACCGTCCAGAACATCCTGGCGCTCCGCTTCGCCAACACGCTCTTCGAGCCGCTCTGGAACCGGTCGTACGTCGACCATGTGCAGATCACGATGGCCGAGGACATCGGCATCGGCGGCCGTGCCGGCTACTACGACGGCATCGGCGCCGCGCGTGACGTGATCCAGAACCACCTGCTCCAGCTGCTCGCACTGACCGCGATGGAGGAGCCCTCCTCCTTCGACGCGGACGCGCTCGCGGCCGAGAAGACCAAGGTGCTCGGCGCGGTCAAGCTGCCCGACGACCTGTCCACCGGCACGGTGCGCGGTCAGTACACGGCCGGCTGGCAGGGTGGCGAGAAGGTCATCGGTTATCTGCAGGAGGACGGCATCAACGCGTCCTCCAAGACCGACACCTACGCCGCGGTGAAGCTGCAGATCGACAACCGCCGCTGGGCGGGTGTGCCGTTCTATCTGCGCACCGGCAAGCGGCTCGGGCGTCGGGTCACCGAGATCGCGGTGGTCTTCCAGCGCGCTCCGCACTCCCCGTTCGACCACACGGCGACCGAGGAGCTGGGCCGCAACGCCCTGGTCATCCGGGTCCAGCCGGACGAGGGCGTGACGGTGCGCTTCGGCTCCAAGGTGCCGGGCACGTCGATGGAGGTCCGGGACGTGTCCATGGACTTCGCGTACGGCGAGTCCTTCACCGAGTCGAGCCCCGAGGCGTACGAGCGCCTGATCCTCGATGTCCTGCTCGGCGACTCCAACCTCTTCCCGCGTACGGAGGAGGTCGAGCTGTCCTGGAAGATCCTCGATCCGATCGAGCAGTACTGGGACAGCAACGGCAAGGCCGCCGAGTATCCGGCGGGCACCTGGGGTCCCGCCGAGGCGGACGAAATGCTCGAACGAGACGGACGGAGCTGGCGTCGGCCATGAAGATCGACCTCACGGACACGACCTCCAGCAAGATCAACAAGGCGCTCGTCAAGGGGCGCCGGGCCATCGGCACCCCTGCCGTCGGCATGGTGCTCACCCTCGTCATCGTCACCGACGAGGAGAACGCCTACGACGCGCTCAAGGCCGCCAGCGACGCGTCGCGCGAGCACCCCTCGCGCACGCTCGTGGTCATCAAGCGCGCCTCCCGTTCGCCCCGCGACCGCACCCAGTCCCGGCTCGACGCCGAGGTCAGGGTCGGCGCGGACGCGGGCACGGGCGAGACCGTGGTGCTCCGCCTGCACGGCGAGATCATCAACCACGCCCAGTCCGTGGTGCTCCCGCTGCTGCTGCCGGACGCGCCCGTCGTCGTCTGGTGGCCGGTGAACGCCCCGCTGTCGCCCGCCACCGACCCGCTCGGTGCGCTGGCCCAGCGCCGTGTCACCGACACGTACGCGGCCGAGCAGCCCATCCACGAACTGACCGCGCGCGCCGACACGTACACCCCCGGCGACACGGACCTGTCCTGGACCCGCATCACGCCCTGGCGCTCGATGCTGGCCGCCGCGCTCGACCAGGTGACCTGCAAGGTGACCGAGGTCGAGGTGGAGGGCGAGGAGTTCAACCCCAGCTGCGAGCTGCTCGCGATGTGGCTGGCGGACCGGCTGGGCGTCCCGGTGCACCGCACCCTCTCGGCGGGGCCGGGTCTGACCGCGGTACGGATGAACACCGACTGCGGCCCGATCGTCCTCGACCGCGCCGACGGCTCGCTCGCGACGCTCTCCATGCAGGGCCAGCCCGACCGTGCCGTGGCGCTCAAGCGCCGCGAGACGGCCGAGCTGATCGCCGAGGAGCTGCGTCGGCTCGACCCGGACGACACCTATGCGTCCGCGCTGAAGTTCGGCGTGGACCGGCTGGGTGAGCCGAGCTCCATGCAGACGGTGCCGCCGGTGGAGTCGACGGAAACGGCGTCCGAGTCCGGCGGGGAATCCGGGGCCGGTGGGGAGTCCGCCTCCGCTGCCGCGAAGAAGAAGCCCGCCGCCCGTCCGGCCAAGAAGGCGGCGAGCAAGTGAGCTCCTCGCCCCAGCTGGTCGTCCACCGCGACAAGGACCTGATGGCGCAGGCCGCCGCGGCCCGGCTGCTCACGAAGATCGTGGACGCCCAGGCCGCGCGCGGCTCGGCGTCGGTGGTCCTCACGGGCGGCCGTAACGGCAACGGTCTGCTCGCCGCCCTGGCCGCCTCTCCGGCCCGGGACGCGATCGACTGGTCGCGGCTCGATCTGTGGTGGGGCGACGAAAGGTTCCTGCCGGAGGGCGACCCGGACCGCAATGTCACACAGGCCCGCGAGGCCCTGCTCGACGCGGTGCCGCTCGACCCGGCTCGTGTGCACGCGATGCCGGCTTCGGACGGTGCGTACGGGGCCTCCTCAGAGGGTGCGGACGCGGCGGCGGAGGCCTACGCGCGGGAGCTCGCGGCAGCCGCACGCCCCGAGAACCACGCCGAAGTCCCCTCCTTCGACGTGCTGTTGCTCGGCGTCGGCCCGGACACCCATGTCGCGTCGCTGTTCCCCGAGCACCCCGGTGTCCGCGAGACGGAGCGCATGGTGATCGGCGTCCACGGCGCGCCCAAGCCGCCGCCCACCCGCATCTCGCTCACGCTCCCCGCGATCCGCGCGGCGCGTGAGGTGTGGCTGCTCGCGGCGGGCGAGGACAAGGCGAAGGCCGCGGCGATCGCGCTGTCCGGCGCGGGTGAGATCCAGGCCCCGGCGGCGGGTGCGTACGGCCGCGCCCGCACGCTGTGGCTGCTGGACTCGGCCGCCGCTTCCCAGTTGCCGCGCGAGCTGTATCCGCCGGCGCTGGCATGACCCCCGAGGTCCAGGCCCTGCTCGCCCGCCAGTCCCCCGCAGTAGCGGAAACGGCCTGGCGGGCGGTCGGCCTGATCCTGGAGCTGTACCCCGACGCGGTGGTCACCGTCGACGGGGGCGACATCGGCTTCGGTTCGGGCGCCGGCTACAAGGGCCTGGTCTTCGTCGTCTCGCCGCATACGTCCTGGGTCACTCTGGGCCTGGCGAACGGTGCGGCACTGCCCGACCCGGAGGGTCTCCTCCAGGGAAAGGGCAAGGTGCACCGCCACGTGAAGCTGCACTCCCCCGCCGATGCCGACCGCCCGGCGCTGCGCGCGGTGATGGGCGAGGCGGTGGCCCGGCGGGCGTAGGCCCCCGCGAGGCGGTAGCCCGGCGGCCGTAGGCCCCGGCGATTCGGTGGCTCGGCGGACATAGGCCCGTGGAGGCGGTGGCCCGGCGGGCGTAGGCAGGCCCGCTCCGGATGCAACGCCGCCGCTCAACTGGCGTACGGGTTAACCGAGTTGGACCTCCCGACTCCCTACGGGTGCCCCTGCGGAGGCCCGTACGGCTGCCCCTGGGGTGGACCGTACGGATTCCCCTGCGGTGAGCCGTAAGGATTCCCCTGTGGCGGCCCGTACGGAAAGCCCTGCCCCGGCGGCGGCGCATGCGGCGGCCGCGGCGGCGGGACCGTGGGCGTGGCGCGGACATGCGGGTGGGCCGTGAGACGGATGCCGTGATGGCGGCGCAGGCGGCTCATCTCGAAGAGGGCGATGCCCGTCACCGCGAGCGGTGCGCCCAGGATGAACAGGAACCCTGCCGCGAGGCCGAGCCCGTGCAGGTCTCCGGTGATCAGGTCGGGCAGGGCCATCAGCCAGCTGGTGACCGTCGCGAGCAGGGGCGGCAGGCAGCGGTGGATGGCCGCCGTGCCGAAGAAGTTGCCGTTGACCTGGATCGCCGCCTGGGCGATGAAGACGAGCCCCCAGATGCCGCCGAACGCCATGAAGAACGAGAACAACAGGCCGCCGTTGCCGTTCGCGGCGGCCAGCGACAGCGTGCCGACGATGCCGACCAGGGCGATCACGAAGAAGAGCAACAGCCGCAGCGAGCCGAACAGTGGGGTTTTCAAGGCCCTCAGCGGACCGCTGCGGCGCCAGACCAGGAGCATCACGCCGACCGTGAGCGGAGTGATGAGCAGCAGGACGATACCGGCGACGACCAGGTTCTCCATGACCTGCGCGAAGTCGAAGCCGCCCGCGAGGAACGTGTAGACCCCGACCGTCGCGATCATTCCGGCGATGATCCTGAACCGCTTCAGATTGTCGACGACCGGATCGAGCGGCTCCGGGATCCAGGACGGGTGGAAGACCGCATAGGCCGCACCTCTGGGCCACCAGCGCGATGTCTCCGCCGCACTGCGCCGATATCCGTACCGCCGTCTCACCATTGCGCCCACTCCCCCGAGTCCCGCCCGTCTGCCGACCCGCGATCTTAGCGCCACATGCGGGACGGGCAAGTCCGCTTCCGCGCACTGGAATTGAGCCGGATTTAGACACTGTTGAACACCGTCCCCCGTCCATCCGTACTGCCTCACGGATACGGGCGCCGAGGCGCTCCGTCGCAGGAACACAGGGGACACAGGGGCGAAGGGGAGTGTGGGGTATGCCTCCGGAGATCGTCGGCAGGTCGGGGTCGCTCGCGGGCGAGCGTTTCGGGATCGGGAGTGCGGCGCTGACATTCGGGCGCAGGAGCGGGAACAGCGTGGTGATCGAGAGCGTGAGCGCCTCGCGGTTCCACGCCGAAGTGCGCCGCGAGAACCACGGGTTCGTGCTGTACGACCGGGGCAGCGTGAACGGGACGCTGGTCAACGGCGAGCACGTGACCTCTCATGTGCTGCGCCCCGGCGATGTGTTCACGATCGGCGAGGAGACCTTCGGCTTCGAGGCCGCCGACCCGCTGGAGACCATCATCGACCTGTCGGTGCTCGAAGCACTGAAGCCGCCGCCCGCCGAGGAGCGCGGCCCGGTCCTGAACGTGACCGTCTCCGGCGGCGGCCCGGTCGGGCTCGGTCTTGCGCTGCTGCTCGAATCGCTGATGGGCGAGCGGGTCTCGCTCACCGTCTACGACGGCCGCTGGACCACCGCGCGTGACGGCCGTGTCGTATGGAAGGACGAGGACCAGGGCAACGTTCGGCGTCAGCAGGTCGTCACCGTGCAGAGCCGGCAGTATCTCGCTCTGCCTCAGGAGGTACGGGAACGGCTGTTCCGCGAGGGCACCTTCAGCGAGATGTGGCCCGCCGGTCCCGATTCGGTCCAGGGGCACAATCCTCGCAACATCCGGATCGCGTACGTCGAGGACACGCTCCTCGCGATGGCGAACGAGAAGCCGCGGCGGATCCGGCTCGTGCCTCAGTGGTTCGACGCCGTCAAGCACCAGGAGGTGACCGCCGCCGGCCATGTGCTCGCGATCTGCGAGGGCGGGCGCTCCAGGACCCGGGCGCACTTCGCGGAGAAGTTCGGGCAGGCCGATGCGTCCATCTACTCGCTCGACGGCGAGCATCTGCAGGATGTCGTGCTCGGTCTGAAGGTGAAGTCCCGTCTGTCCGACCCGATGTCGGTCCTGCTCACAGTGGCGCAGAATCGCTTCCTGCTGAACTCCCTGCACGGCGAGGGCTTTTTGAACATGCGCCTGACCGCGGACGAGGCGCGCGAGGTCATCGGCATCGACCCCGTGCGGCAGGTGTTCGAGGAGTGCATCGCGTCCCGGCCGTGTGTCATGAACCGCGGCGCGGACGGCGACTTCTCCTGCGCCACCCACAGCACGCTGTTCCTGCCGGCACTGATCAAGGGCTCGGCGCTGTGGAAGCGGGTGAAGGAGGGCCTGGTCCTCTTCGGTGTGGACGAGGACGACCTGGCCGCCGTCACGGCCTTCCGCCTCGACATGGTGCAGCGCCCGCGCTTCACGGCCCGGCTCCACGCACCCACGGCCACCGCCCCCGGCACGTACGGATTCCTGCTCGGTGACGCGGCCAACGCGATCCACTTCTGGCCGGGGCGCGGCCTCAACAGCGGTCTGGGTTCGGCGATCTCGCTTGCCCGGTCGCTGAGCGGGCTGTGGCGCGGCCGGCCGTTCCGCGATGCCGATTTCGTACGCCACGAGGCCGCGATGTCGATGCTCCAGTACCGGCACAAGAGCCGTGCGTGGAACTCGATGGTCGCCACGGAGGCGGACGGTGAGACCGTGGCGATCAAGGAGAAGATCGGCCGGAGTGTCGCGGAGGCCGACCTGATCACCCTGGACCGCGAGGCCGACCTCGATGGCCTGATGGACGAACTGCGCCGTATCCGCGGCCGGTTGGCTCCCCGTATCGACGGCATGCCCGACGATGAGACGCTGCGCAGCCACATCGAGCTCCTGCGCAGCGAGACACTCCACACGCTGCGCAGGAGCGGGCCCTGGGACACCCAGATCGTGGGCGGTGAGGAGGTCGACATCGACATCTTCTATCCGGCGGTGAACCCACAGCCTGATGCGGTGAACCCACAGCCCGATGCGGTGGCCCCGCAGCCCAGCACGGTGGCCCCACCACCCGACGAAGAACAGCCTGAGCCCGGGCACCAGTCGCAAGCCCGGCCGGCCGAGCTCGAAGGTCAGGCCGCCTGATAGCTCGTGCCGTCCTTCGTGCGCCGCAGCAGCCCGCCCTCCACGCAGTAGCGACGCAGCATCGCGCTGTCGTCGTGCACGGTGGTGAAGCGCTGGTTCACCTCGGGCTCGGTGTAGGGGTGGTTCTCCTCGAAGAGCGTGCGGACGAGGTACGCGAGCAGCTCATGGCGTACGGCGGGCCGCATGGGCATCGAACGCAGCCGCCCCTCGGCGAAGAACGCCCGCAATTCCTTGGGGACGCCCTGCTCTTCGCCCTGCGTCTCGGCCGCGAGGGCCTCCTGGAACACCGACGCGTCGGCCTTGAACGACCCGTCGGGCAGCGGTTCGACGAGACCCGCCTTGATCAGCCGGGCCAGATGCTTCTGCCCGGCCTTGCCCGAGGCCGCCTCGGTGGCATCACCGAAGCGGACGATGCTGGCGTACAGCTTGAGACGTTCGGGATCGGCGAGAGCGGCGAGCAGTTGGCGGCTCATGGGACGGGCCTTCCTGAGGGTGACGTAACCGGGGCCGTCGGGCGCCGGCGGACGGATCCGCCGGGCACAACCGCAGCAGTGTCACCCCGGGGCCAGGTGCCGCGCACCCGAATATCGGGCGCGCGGCACCCTGACGGTCAACGTCCGCGCAGCTCCCGGTACTTGGCGACCAGCGCCTTGGACGAGGCGTCAAGACCGGGCACGTCGGCGCCCTCGGTCAGGGCCGGCTCGACCCGCTTCGCGAGGACCTTGCCGAGCTCGACGCCCCACTGGTCGAAGGAGTCGATGTTCCAGACCGCACCCTGCACGAACACCTTGTGCTCGTAGAGCGCGATCAGCTGGCCGAGCACGGAGGGCGTGAGCTCCGAGGCCAGGATCGTGGTCGTGGGGTGGTTGCCCTTGAACGTCTTGTGCGTGACCAGCTCCTCCGGCACGCCCTCCCCGCGCACTTCTTCGGGCGTCTTGCCGAAGGCGAGCGCCTGAGTCTGGGCGAAGAAGTTCGCCATCAGGAGGTCGTGCTGGGCGACGAGGCCGGGCAGCAGGTCGTCGACCGGCTTGGCGAAGCCGATGAAGTCGGCCGGGATGACCTTCGTGCCCTGGTGGATCAGCTGATAGTAGGCGTGCTGCCCGTTGGTGCCGGGCGTGCCCCAGACCACAGGGCCGGTCTGCCAGTCGACGGGGTTGCCGTCGCGGTCCACGGACTTGCCGTTGGACTCCATGTCCAGCTGCTGGAGGTACGCCGTGAACTTGGACAGGTAGTGCGAGTACGGCAGCACCGCGTGCGACTGCGCGTCGAAGAACGCCCCGTACCAGACACCCAACAGGCCCAGAAGAAGCGGTGCGTTGGCCTCGGCGGGCGCCGTGCGGAAGTGCTCGTCGACGAGGTGGAAGCCGTCGAGCATCTCCCGGAAGTTGTCCGGGCCGATGGCGATCATCAGGGAGAGACCGATCGCCGAGTCGTACGAGTAGCGGCCGCCGACCCAGTCCCAGAACTCGAACATGTTGGCCGTGTCGATGCCGAACTCCGCGACCTTCTCGGCGTTCGTCGACAGCGCCACGAAATGCTTGGCCACGGCGTCCTGACCGGCCCGCAGTTCGGTGAGCAGCCAGTCGCGTGCCGAGGTCGCGTTGGTGATCGTCTCGATGGTGGTGAAGGTCTTCGAGGCGATGATGAACAGCGTCTCGGCCGGGTCCAGGTCCCGTACGGCCTCGTGCAGATCGGCGCCGTCCACGTTGGACACGAAGCGGACGGTCAGGTCGCGCTGGGTGAAGGAGCGCAGCACCTCGTACGCCATCGCGGGACCGAGGTCGGAGCCGCCGATGCCGATGTTGACGATGTTCTTGATGGGCTTGCCGGTGTGGCCGGTCCACTCGCCGGAGCGGACCTTCTCGGAGAACGCGCTCATCTTGTCGAGCACGGCGTGCACCTCGGGCACCACGTTCTGCCCGTCGACCTCGATCACGGCCTCGCGCGGCGCGCGAAGCGCCGTGTGCAGGACGGCCCGGTCCTCGGTCGTATTGATCTTGTCGCCGCGGAACATGGCGTCACGCAGCCCGAACACATCGGTCGCCACGGCCAGCTCACGCAGGAGAGCCAGGGTCTCGTCGGTGACGAGCTGCTTGGAGTAGTCCAGGTGCAGATCGCCGACCCGCAGGGTGTAGCCGGTGCCGCGCCCTGGGTCGCTCGCGAAGAGATCGCGCAGATGCGTCTCGTCCAGCTGCTCCCGGTGCTTGGCCAGCGCCGCCCATTCGGGCATCTGGTTCAGCCGCGTACGGTCACTTGCGTTCATCTCGGACTTCCAGCCTTCTTGTCGTCCTGAGCACTCGGCGTGAGTGCTGCGCCCCTGCCCCACCAACCTAATTGATCAGATGTCGCCCCGAGGCCCGTCGACCCGGCGCACCGGGAGCAGGACCGCCACGGCCGCGACGAACACTCCGGCCGCGAGCAGCGCCGGAGCGTTCAGGCCCCAGGCCGTGGCCACCACACCGCCGAGCAGGGCGCCCAGCGGGGCTCCGGCCACCGCGAGGGTGCGATAGGCGGCACTGATCCTGCCCAGCATCTCTCGCGGGCTGCGCTCCTGCATCAGCGTGCGCTGGCTGACGTTCCACACGATGCTCATCACGCCGAAGAGCGCCAGGCACACCAGCGCCGCCCACAGGGCTCTGACCAGGCCCATCGCAAGGAGACAGGCCAGCTGCACGACCCCGGCGACGAGCACGCTCCGTAGCCGCCCGAGCTTCGCCGCGAGCCGGCCGGCCACGAAACCGCCGGCCACGCTGCCCGCCGAGAAGGCGGTGAGGGCCGCGGCATAGCCACCGTTCCCGGCGTCCAGCCACCACTTCACGTGCAGGACGAGGGTGGCGATCAGCGCGCCCATGCCGATGTTGCTGAGTGTGGTCGCCCAGCACAGCGCCCGCAGCGGCCGGTCACGCCACAGCACCCGGACGCCTTCGGCGATGTCTCCCCGCAGTGTCGCGCCCGCGGGCCGGGGCGCCCGCTCAGGGGCCGGTATCCGCAGCGAGGCGATCAGGAACGCACCGACGACGTAGGTGGCCGCGTCCACCCCGTACGGCAGCGCGATCCCGCCCGCGAGCAGCACGGGCACCAGCGGGGCGGCCACAAAGCCGCCGGCGATCTGCTGTCCGGTCATCAGCCGCGCATTGGCACTGCCCAGGGCGCCCTCGGGCACGAGGGACGGCAGCAGGGCCGTGGCGGCGTTGTCGAAGAGCGTCTGGAAGGTGGTGAGCAGGAAGGCGAGGGCTATGAGCAGCCCGATCGAGGCATGCCCGAGGGCCACGGCCACCGCGAAGGCGGCCATGAGGACCCCTCGTACGACATCGACGGCCCACATCGCGCGCCGTTGGTCCACCCGGTCCGCCACGGCGCCGCCGAGCAGACCGAACAGCAGCCAGGGCAGATACCCGCACGCGCTCACCAAGGTGATCAGCAGGGGATCGTCGGTGAGCGAGGCGGCGAGCAGCGGCAGCGCGGCCGTACGCAACGAGTCGCCGAACTTGGACAGCACAGCGGCCGTCCACAGGCGCCCGAACCCGCCCCGCCACATGGGCACTTGTACGCCCACAGCCTCGGTTGCAGCCACAACTCCCCCTTCGGTTCCAGTGATCGAAACCGTAGAGGGCGGCACTGACAATCGGCCGTGATGCCCGGGCAAACCCGTACACAAGAGGTCCGTCCGGACTCCCCGATAGGGATCCGATCGGACCTCAACTACTAAATCTCGCCCCGGAGTTTCGCGAGCGCCTCGGCCAGGATCGCCTCGCCGTCCGCGTCGCTGCGCCGCTCGCGCACATAGGCGAGATGCGTCTTGTACGGCTCGGTGCGCGGCGGGGCCGGCGGATTGTCCCGGTCCTGACCTGCCGGGAAGCCGCAGCGCGGGCAGTCCCAGGTGTCCGGTACCTGCGCGTCGCTGGCGAAACTGGGCCGCGTCTCATGCCCGTTGGAGCACCAGAAGGCGATGCGCAGACGCGGCGCAGACTCGCCCCGCTCGGCCTCGCCCATCGGCCCCGCTCCGACCCGACTTCCACGGATCGCGTTGCCACTTGCCACGGTCGTAACTCCCTGCGTAACGGTGCTGCACAGCGTTGCCCACCGGCGGCTGCGCCGCGGGTGCCACCAGCCTGAGCCAGTCTACGGAAGGCCCAACGCGCGTCCAGTGATTGGAGTTACACCCCCACCCCGAGACGTACGCCCCATATTAAGCACAGCGTAAGTCCCGGCGGGGACGGGGGAACGAAGTCCCGCCGTAATAACGCGGGCAGCAAAACGGGCGACCGCCCCGAAAACGAGGCGGCCGCCCGAAAAGCGAAACTACGCAGAAGCGCGGAAAAGGCTCAGCTGTCCAGCTTCATCAGCAGGCCGAGCACCACGATGCAGGCGAACCACAGCAGACCGACCACGATGGTGATGCGGTCGAGGTTGCGCTCTGCGACGGAGGAGCCGCCGACGGAGGACTGCATACCGCCACCGAACATGTCGGAGAGGCCGCCGCCCTTTCCCTTGTGCATCAGGACAAGGAGCATCAGCAGCAGGCTGAAGACGATCAGGGCGATCGAGAAGCCCATAACCACGGCTGGACCAACTTCCTCGGATTCGGACAGAAAGACGGGGGCCGCCCCTCGGAGAGGAAGCCGACCCCCGTCAGGGTACCGGACCCTACTGGTCGCGGAACCGGACGATCTTGACGAACTCGTCGGCGTCGAGCGCGGCACCGCCCACCAGGGCGCCGTCCACATCGGGCTGCGCCATGATCGCGGCGACGTTGCCGGACTTTACGGAGCCGCCGTACTGGATACGGACCTTGTCGGCCAGCTCCTGCGAGTACAGCTCGGCCAGCCGCCCGCGGATCGCACCGCAGACCTCCTGGGCGTCCTCGGGAGTGGCGACCTCGCCGGTCCCGATGGCCCAGACCGGCTCGTACGCGATCACGATGGACTCGGCCTGCTCGGCCGGGATGTCCTTGAGCGCGCCGTCGAGCTGGTTCAGCGTGTACTGGACCTGCTGGCCGGCCTTGCGGATGTCGAGGCCCTCGCCGACGCACAGGATCGGCGTGATGCCGTGCTTGTAGGCGGCCTTGACCTTGGCGTTGCAGATCTGGTCGGTCTCGTTGTGGTACTGGCGGCGCTCCGAGTGGCCGATGGCCACGTAGGTGCACTTCAGCTTGGAGAGCATCGGGCCCGAGATCTCACCGGTGTAGGCACCGGAGTCGAACGCCGAGATGTCCTGGGCGCCGTACTTGATCTTGAGCTTGTCGCCGTCGACCAGGGTCTGCACACCGCGCAGGTCGGTGAAGGGCGGCAGGACCGCGACCTCTACGGCCTCGTAGTCCTTGTCGGCGAGCGCGAAGGCGAGCTTCTGGGTGTGGGCGATGGCCTCGAGGTGGTTGAGGTTCATCTTCCAGTTGCCTGCCATCAGGGGCATGCGCGTCATGATCTTCACTTCTCCAGTGCTACGAGGCCGGGGAGGGACTTGCCCTCGAGGTACTCAAGCGAGGCGCCGCCGCCGGTCGAGATGTGACCGACCTTGTCCTCACTGAAGCCGAGGATGCGGAACGCGGCGGCCGAGTCGCCGCCGCCGACCACGGAGAAGGCGGAGGAGTCCACGAGAGCCTGCGCGACCGCGCGGGTGCCGTTCGCGAAGTCCTTGTGCTCGAAGACGCCCATCGGGCCGTTCCAGAACACGGTGGCGGCGTCCTGCAGCTTGGCAGCGTACAGTTCCTCGGTCTTCGGGCCGATGTCCAGGCCCTCCTTGTCCGCCGGGATGGCGGTGGCGGCCACGGTGTCGGGGTGGACGTCGACCTGGTTCTTGAGGTCGGGGAAGTCCGCGGAGACCCGCACGTCGACGGGCAGCACGAACTCGACGCCCTTGGCCTCGGCCCGCTTCAGGTAGTCCTGGACGGCCGGGATCTGGTCCTTCTGCAGCAGGGACAGGCCGACCTCGTAGCCCTGGGCCGCGAGGAAGGTGTACGCCATGCCGCCGCCGATGAGGATCCGGTCGGCCTTCTCGATGAGGTTGTCGATGACGGCGAGCTTGTCGGAGACCTTGGCGCCGCCGAGCACGACCACGTAGGGGCGCTTGACGTCGTCGGTGAGCTTCTTGAGGACGCCGACCTCGGTGGCGATCAGATAGCCGGCGGCGTGCGGAAGACGGGCCGGCAGGTCGAAGACGGAGGCGTGCTTGCGGTGCACCGCGCCGAAGCCGTCGCCTACGTACACGTCCGCGAGGGCCGCGAGCTGGTCGGCGAAGGCGCCGCGCTCGGCGTCGTCCTTGGAGGTCTCGCCGGCGTTGAAGCGCAGGTTCTCGATGACGGCGACCTGGCCGTCGGCGAGGCCGGCGACGGTCGACGATGCGGACTCGCCGACCGTGTCGGCCGCGAACGCCACGTCGGCGCCGAGGAGTTCACCCAGGCGCGCGGCGGCGGGGGCGAGCGAGAAGGCCGGGTCCGGGGCGCCCTTGGGGCGGCCCAGGTGCGAGGCGACGACCACGCGGGCGCCGGCCCCGGCGAGCGCCTTGACGGTGGGCGTGACGGCGCGGATGCGGCCGTCGTCGGTGATGGTGGTGCCGTCCAGCGGCACGTTGAGGTCGGCGCGGACGAAGACCCGCTTGCCGGCGACCCCTTCGGCGAGAAGCTCGTCGATCGTCTTCATGACTCAAGGACTCCTAGGGAGAAACAACGAAGAAAAGCTACAAGCGAACGGGGCCCGGACGACGCCTCAACTGCGCGCCGTCCGAGCCCCATTGCTCACATCGAGGTGCCTGACTTGAGCGTCAGCTCAGAGCTGGCCGCCGACGAACTCCGTCAGGTCGACGAGGCGGTTGGAGTAGCCCCACTCGTTGTCGTACCAGCCGAGGATCTTCACGGTCTTGCCGTCCTGAACCATCGTCATCAGCGAGTCGAAGGTGCAGGAGGCCGGGTCGCTCACGATGTCGGAGGACACGATCGGGTCCTCGGTGTAGTACAGCCGGCCCTTGAGCGGACCGTCCTCCGAGGCCTTCTTGAACGCGGAGTTGACCTCGTCCTTGGTGACCTCGCGCTGCAGCTCCACGACCAGGTCGGTGGCCGAGCCGGTGGGAACCGGGACGCGCATCGCGATGCCGTCCAGCTTGCCCTTCAGCTGCGGGAGCACGAGCGAAGTGGCCTTCGCCGCACCGGTGGTGGTCGGGATGATGTTCTGCGCGGCCGTGCGGGCGCGGCGCAGGTCCGAGTGCGGGAAGTCGAGGATCCGCTGGTCGTTGGTGTACGCGTGGACCGTCGTCATCAGGCCCTTGACGATGCCGAAGTTCTCGTCGAGAACCTTCGCCATCGGCGCCACACAGTTGGTGGTGCAGGACGCGTTGGAGATGACGTGGTGGTTGGCCGCCTCGTACTTGTCCTCGTTGACGCCCATCACGATGGTGATGTCCTCGTCCTTGGCCGGAGCCGAGATGAGGACCTTCTTGGCGCCGCCGGCGATGTGCTTCTCGGCGTCGGCCTTCTTCGTGAAGATGCCGGTCGACTCGATGACGATGTCGACGCCCAGGTCACCCCACGGGATGTCGGCCGGGTTGCGCTCGGAGAGCACCTTGATGGTGTGACCATCGACGGTGATGGTGTCCTCGGTGTGCGACACCTCGCCCGGGAAGCGGCCGAGGATCGTGTCGTACTTCAGCAGATGCGCGGTGGTCTTGGTGTCACCCAGGTCGTTGACGGCAACGACCTCGATGTCCGCACCCTGAGCCTTCAGGGCCCGGAAGTAGTTGCGGCCGATACGACCAAAGCCATTGATGCCTACGCGGATCGTCACGAACCGATCTCCTCGTTGGTGCGCCGGACTGTCCGCCGGCGAGCTGTATGGGATGTCCCCGACCGCCTTCGACCCTACCTCTCCGGAGCCCTTCGGGTGACATCGAACGGGTCCGTACGAGTAAGGACGGCCCGCACCGGTTCGCCGGAAACGGGCCGTCGGGACCTTGGCCCCGGCTACGCACGGGAGCCGCGGCGCGGTTTCGGAGGCGGGGTCAACACACTGTCCACGCCGCAGTGCGGCAGGGGCCTTGCCCATGAGCTGATTGCGTGTCGCCTGACCTGGGATGTGTTCCAGACCGAAGCCGACGAGCACGCTGTCACGCGTGGTGACCGCCGCATAGGGCTTGTAGAGTTCGCCGGTCCGGGACCAGTCGCCGGTGATGTTGGGACTTCCGGCCGGTGATGCCGACACGGCCCATACACCGAGCCCCGACTCGAAGCCCTCGGTCTCGGTGACGGTGCCGCCGACGGCCACCTGGGCGTTGTCGGCGAAGACGCCGCGCAGCCCGAAGGACGGGTCGGTGACGTTGCTCAGTGACACCTCGACCTTCTTGCCCGCGTACGCGCTGAGGTCGAACGCGACCGGCTTCCAGCCGTCCGAGGCGCCGGAGAAGCTGTTCCACGCCCCACTGCTGCCGCCCGCGGTACAGGTGGTGCCGGTGCGGGTCAGGTAGCGCTCCAGGAACGGGTGGCCCCGCATGAAGAATCCGGCCCCGCACTCCTCGGGCACGGTCTGCGAGGTGTTCCCGTTCTTGTCGGGCAGCGTGGTCCAGTCGTCGCCGCCCGCGGTACGGGCTTCGAGCAGGGCGTGGTCGTAGCCGGGCTCGACGTTCCAGTTCATGACCAGCCGCAGCTCGGGTGCCTGGGCCGCGGTGACCCCGGTCAGATCGATGGTCCGGGTCAGCCGCTGCCAGTCGTTGTCCGCGTGCACCGAGGAGGCCATGCCCTGGCCCTCGTACGGCGCGTACGGGTTGGCCACTCCGGGATACGCACCGGCCTGGGCGCTCCTGAACAGCGGGAACTCGTCCGCGGGCAGGGTGTCCGAGGTGACGGTGTAGCGGCCGGCGCTGTCGAGCGGGTTGCCCTCGGCGCCCGCGAGCGGGGTGTCGACGCCGTTCAGGGCGCCGGCGCCGTCGAAGGTGGTGACGGCGGGCGTCGAGAGGCGCTCGTACGCCCCGAGGTAGTACTGCCCGAAGTCGTTGGAGTTCGCCCGGCCGATACGCACGGTTCCGCCCGCGCGCTCGCCGGCGACGATCACCTTGCCGCCTTCGTTGAGATACGCGCGGATGGCCAGGGTGGTGGGACCGCCCGGAGCCGGGTCGCCGGTGTAGTGCACGACCGTGTCGAAGTGCGCGAGGACGGCCAGCGGGTGGGGTGCGCCCTGGGCGGCCACGTCCCAGACGACCGCGCTGCGGCCGTTGGCCTTGAGCGCGTCCACGTACTTCTGTGCGTGCTTCTGCGCGGCGCCTTCCTCGGCCACGACGAGGGTGGAGGCACGGGGGCGTTCGACGACGGTGTACGTGAAGTGCTCGCTGGAGACCCGCGCGCCCTTCTTGGTGCGGCCCGTGTACCAGACCTCGACCTTGTCGCCCGGATCGGCGTCCTCGATCTCCGCTCTGTACTCGTCGAAGTAGAGGTTGTCGGCGCCGCCGAAGCGCTCACCGCCGCGCCAGGCCTCCAGATCCTCGTCGTGTGTACGGCCGCCGTTGATGCGGTAGTTGAGCTCCTTGTCGCGTACCGACTTGCGGGCGGTGACGGTGACTTCCTGGTCCGCGCCCCGTGCGTACGAGCCGGCGAACTTGTCGACCGTGAAGTCCGGTGCCTCGATACCGACCGGCGAGGAGGGCTGGTCGGGGTGCATCGCGCTCTCGGCGACCGCGACCGCGAACGGAATGTTCTTGGCGAACTCGTCCTGGATCAGCTTCTCGTCGTCCGGGAAGGTGAAGACGGACTCGCAGTCCCCGGGGTTCCAGGGGTCGTTCGGGTCCAGGTTGGAGATGGTCTGGCAGGTGGACATCTCCGGCGTGAACATCGCGATGCCGTTGACGTTGCCCGCGTGACCGTCGGCCTCGCCGTTGGTGGTGTACAGCTCGGAGGAGACCTGCGGACGGTAGCCGGGCACCGCGGAGTTCTCGGGCGTGCCGGCAAGTGCCTTGTAGAGCACGTCGTCCGGGGTCGGCGTGGCGACCTGCCAGCCGACTCCGTACAGGATCAGCTCGGCGGCGGAGTGGTAGTTGATGCCGTACTCGAAGCCGATGCGCTTTTGGAAGCGGTCGATCGCCACCGTCTCGGGCTCCGAGTTCGGACCGGCGCCGCGGTAGGTCTCGCTGGACAGGTCGGGGGACGAACCCTCGTTGTCGTAGCCCCACTTGTAGGCGAAGTTGCGGTTGAGGTCGACGCCGTCGGCCGCGGTGTGCGCGCCGTCCTTGTCGTTGTCCCGCATGTTCTTGCGCCACTGGCGGTCGCCGTCGGCCGCGTGCGTGTAGTCGTAGCCGTCCGGGTTGGCGGAGAGGACGAACCACAGCTCGGTGCTGTCGACGATCTTGGTGATCCTCGGGTCCTTGCCGTAGTTGTCGAGGTAGTGGTGCATCAGGCGGCGGGTCATCTCGGGGGTGATCCACTCGCGTGCGTGCTGGTTGGACAGGTACAGCGTCGAGGGCTTGGAGCCGTCGCGGTACTTGTCGGCACCCTTGCTGATCTTGAGCGCGAGGATGTCCTGGCCCTTGACGGTCTTTCCGATCGAGACGACCTTCGTCAGGCTGTTGTGCGCCTGACCGGTCTTGACGATCTCTTCCTTCAGGCCGCCCGCGCCGCCGTACGGACGGAAGACGCCGTCTCCGGCGGCCGCGAGCTTCTTCAGGGCCTGGGCCGAGACCTTGTGCTCCTTCATCTCGATGCCCTGCTCGCGGAGCCGACCGGCCTGCTGGTCGGTCAGATACAGCTCGACGCTCGCGGTGCCCTTCTGCGGTGCCTGCTCGGCCAGTTCATGTCCGTCCTGGCCGGCCTTGAGGAGCAACGGCACCTGCTCCTTGGTGACTTCGGCGCGGAACACCTTGATGGCGTCCGCGGCGGCGGGGTCGTCGGCGCCCGGGCCTTGCGCCTGGGCCAGCGGTGCGGCGAGTAATCCGCCTGCCAGGAGTGCGGCTGCGGCGAGCACCGCGTTCGCTCTTCGTCTCATGAGCCCCCCTTGCGGTTGTCCGGCACATTTGTGCGCAGACCGCCAGGCTCATGACACACCATGATCATGTCAATACGGCAGCACAAAAGGGGTGTGAGGGCCGATGCCCTCACACCCCTTCGACGCGTACGGGCTCAGACCGCCATGTTGTCCGCCATCTCCTCGGTCAGGTTGGACTCCGTACCGGGGATGCCCAGGTCCTGGGCCCGCTTGTCGGCCATCGCCAGGAGACGGCGGATACGGCCCGCGACCGCGTCCTTCGTCAGCGGCGGGTCGGCCAGGGCGCCCAGTTCTTCGAGGGAGGCCTGCTTGTGCTCCATCCGCAGGCGGCCGGCCGCCGCGAGGTGCTCGGGCACCTCGTCCTGGAGGATCTCCAGGGCCCGCTGCACCCGCGCCCCCGCCGCCACCGCGGCACGGGCCGAGCGGCGCAGGTTGGCGTCGTCGAAGTTGGCCAGGCGGTTGGCCGTCGCGCGCACCTCGCGGCGCATGCGCCGCTCCTCCCAGGCGAGCACCGACTCGTGCGCGCCGAGGCGGGTCAGCAGAGCGCCGATCGCGTCACCGTCACGGACGACGACGCGGTCCACGCCGCGTACCTCACGGGCCTTCGCCGCGATGGACAGCCGACGCGCGGCGCCCACCAGGGCGAGGGCCGCCTCCGGTCCGGGGCAGGTCACTTCGAGGGACGAGGAACGGCCCGGCTCGGTGAGCGAGCCGTGCGCGAGGAACGCGCCCCGCCAGGCGGCTTCGGCGTCACAGGTCGCACCGGAGACCACCTGCGGCGGGAGGCCGCGGATCGGTCGGCCGCGACCGTCGACGAGCCCGGTCTGGCGGGCCAGCTGGTCGCCGCCCGCGACGACCCGTACGACATAACGGGAACCGCGCCGCAGACCACCCGCGGCCATCACCATCAGCTCCGAGCTGTGCCCGAAGATCTCGAGAATGTCCTTCTTGAGCCGGCGTGCGGCCATCGCCGTGTCCAGCTCCGCCTCGATCACAATGCGGCCGCTGACCAGGTGCAGCCCGCCCGCGAACCGAAGAATCGCCGAGACCTCTGCCTTCCTGCAGCAGGTCCGGGTGACGGGAAGCCGGGAAATCTCATCCTTCACCGCTGCCGTCATCGCCATGGGCCGATCCTTCCATGCATCCGAAAAATACGGTCGTACGCGGCTGCGAGGAGCACCGGATCATGCTTGGCGGAACTCTCCTGCGACGCGACCGGCGCCAGCTCGACCTCGGCTCCGAGGCCCTTTGCAGCGTGGGCCAGAGAGTCCGGGTCGGGCACGGCGGCCAAATCGGCCAGCACCACGTCCAGGGCGAGTTTAGGGGCGTGTCGGGCCAAAACCTCCAAATGACGCTGCGGTGAGAAGCCATCGGTTTCACCGGGTTGCGGTGCGAGGTTGAGCGAAAGGACCTTCCGGGCCTTCGTCTCGACGAGCGCGTCGAGCAGTTCGGGCACCAGAAGATGCGGGATCACGGACGAGAACCACGAGCCCGGACCGAGCACCACCCAGTCCGCGTCGAGCACCGCGGCGACCGCCTCGGGCACGGCCGGCGGGTCGTGCGGGACCAGGTGCACGGACTGCACCTCGCCCGGTGTGAGCGCCACGGTCGCCTGGCCGCGGACCAGGTCGACGTTGGCGGGATGCTCGGGGTCGTGCCCCTTGACGAGGGCCTGGAGCTCCAGCGGTACGGCGGACATCGGCAGCACACGGCCATGGGCGCCGAGCAGTTTGCCGACCAGGTCGAGGGCCTGGACATGGTCGCCGAGCTGTTCCCACAGGGCGACGATGAGGAGATTGCCGACGGCGTGGTCGTGCAGTTCGCCCTGGGATTCGAAACGGTGCTGGATGACCCGGGACCAGGTCTGGCCCCAGTCGTCGTCTCCGCAGAGCGCGGCGAGGGCCTTGCGCAGATCGCCGGGCGGCAGCACACCGAGCTCGTCGCGGAGCCGGCCGCTGGAACCGCCGTCGTCGGCGACGGTGACCACCGCGGTGAGGTCACCGGTGATCCGCCGCAGGGCGGCGAGCGAGGCGGACAGGCCCATGCCGCCGCCGAGCGCGACGACCTTGGGCTGTGCGCCCCGCTTGCGGCCCAGGCGGTTCAGACGCCCCAGGCGGTGCTGTGGCGAGGGAGGCTTCACTCACGCCCCATGTCCCGGTGGACGACCACCGTCTCCACGCCTTCGGCGGCCAGGCGCGCGGCCAGCTTCTCGGACATCGCGACGGAGCGGTGCTTGCCGCCGGTGCAGCCGACCGCGATGGTCACATAGCGCTTGCCCTCGCGGCGGTAGCCGGTGGCGATCAGCTGGAGCAGCTCGGCGTACCGGTCGAGGAACTCCTTGGCGCCGGGCTGGTTGAAGACGAACCCGGACACCTCCTCGTTGAGCCCGGTGAACGGGCGCAGCTCGGGCACCCAGTGCGGGTTGGGCAGGAAGCGGCAGTCGACGACGAGGTCGGCGTCGACGGGCAGGCCGTACTTGTAGCCGAACGACATCACCGTGGCGCGCAGTTCAGGCTCGTCGTCGCCCGCGAACTGGGCGTCCATCTTGGCGCGCAGCTCGTGCACATTGAGGCTGGAGGTGTCGATCACCAGGTCGGCGTCGCCGCGCAGCTCGCGCAGGAGCTCGCGCTCGGCGGCGATGCCGTCGACGATCCGGCCGTCGCCCTGCAGCGGGTGCGGGCGGCGCACGGACTCGAAGCGGCGCACCAGGGCCTCGTCCGAGGACTCGAGGAAGACGATGCGGCGCGTGACGCTCTTGGCCTCCAGGTCCGCGAGGGACTGGCGCAGATTGTCGAAGAAGCGGCGGCCGCGCACATCGACGACGACGGCGATCCGCGCGACATTGCCCTGCGAGCGGGCGCCCAGCTCCACCATGGTGGGGATCAGGGCGGGCGGCAGGTTGTCGACCACGAACCAGCCGAGGTCCTCCAGACACTTGGCCGCCGTGGAGCGGCCGGCGCCCGACATGCCCGAGATGATGACCAGCTCGGGGATAGCCGCCTCGGCGGCCTCTCCGGCTTCGATCGTGGTGCCCGTGTTGCCCGTACTCACCTGTGCTCCATCGTCGTGCTCGGTCATCGGTACTGCCCCCGTCGGTCGTGAGCTGGTCTATTCCATGATCTCTCCGGTCGCGGTGTTCACCGCGGGCGCGGCAGGTTCCGCCTTGGCGAAGGCCGCGAGAATGGTCTCGGCGGTCTTGCGCCCTATGCCGGGCACTTCACAGATCTGGTCAATTGTGGCGGATCGCAGCTTTTTCACCGAACCGAAGTGTTTGATAAGCGCTTGCTTACGCGCCTCTCCCAGACCCGGCACGTCATCGAGCGGGCTGGACCTGATCCGTTTGTTGCGCTTGCTGCGCTGGTACTGGATCGCGAAGCGGTGCGCCTCGTCGCGCACCCGCTGAAGAAGATAGAGCCCCTCGCTGGAGCGCGGCAGCACCACCGGATCGTCGTCGTCCGGCAGCCAGACCTCTTCCAGGCGCTTGGCGAGACCGCAGACGGCGACATCGTCGATGCCCAGTTCGTCCATGGCCTTCTTGGCGGCCGCGACCTGCGGCTGACCACCGTCGACGACGACGAGCTGCGGGGGGTACGCGAATTTCTTGGGGCGCCCGTCGTCCTCGGCCGAGACCTCTCCGTCCTCGGCCCACTCCCCCGTCTTCTCCTTCTCGGCCAGATAGCGCCGGAAGCGACGGTGGATCACCTCGTGCATCGAGCGGACATCGTCCTGTCCCTCGAAGCCCTTGATCTGGAAGCGCCGGTACTCGCTCTTGCGGGCGAGCCCGTCCTCGAAGACCACCATCGAGGCGACCACGTCATCGCCCTGCAGATGGGAGATGTCGAAGCACTCGATACGCAGCGGAGCGCTGTCGAGGTCGAGCGCGCCGGCGATCTCCTCCAGGGCACGGGAGCGGGTGGTCAGGTCGGCGGCCCGCTTGGTCTTGTGCAGGACGAGGGACTGCTGGGCATTGCGCTGCACGGTCTCCATGAGGGCCCGCTTGTCGCCGCGCTGCGGGATGCGCAGGCTCACGTTCGCGCCGCGGCGCTGGGTGAGCCACTGCGTGACGGCCGCCTCGTCCTCGGGCAGGGCCGGCACGAGGACCTCCTTGGGAACGGCGTCGCCGCTCTCCTCCCCGTACAACTGCTGCAGTGCGTGCTCGACGAGGCCGGCGCTGGTGACGGCCTCGACCTTGTCGGTGACCCAGCCGCGCTGTCCGCGGACGCGTCCGCCCCGTACATGGAAGATCTGCACGGCGGCTTCGAGCTCGTCCTCCGCGAGGGCGATCAGGTCGGCGTCGGTGGCGTCGGCGAGGACGACGGCGCTCTTCTCCATGGCGCGCTTGAGTGCCTCGATGTCGTCGCGCAGCCGGGCGGCCCGCTCGTACTCCATCTCCTCGGCCGCGTCCTGCATGTCCTTCTCGAGCCTGCGGATGTACGCGCCCGTGCGGCCCGCCATGAAGTCGCAGAAGTCCTCGGCCAGTTCGCGGTGGTCCTCGGCGTCGACGCGGCCGACGCAGGGGGCCGAGCACTTGCCGATGTAGCCGAGGAGGCAGGGGCGGCCGGTGCGGGCGGCGTTCTTGAAGACTCCGGCCGAACAGGTGCGCACCGGGAAGACGCGCAGCATCAGGTCGACGGTCTCGCGGATCGCCCAGGCATGCCCGTACGGACCGAAGTAGCGCACGCCCTTTTTCTTGGCGCCGCGCATCACCTGGACCCGCGGGTACTCCTCGTTGAGCGTGACCGCGAGATAGGGATAGCTCTTGTCGTCGCGGTACTTGACGTTGAACCGGGGGTCGAACTCCTTGATCCAGCTGTACTCCAGCTGCAGCGCCTCGACCTCGGTGGCGACGACGGTCCACTCGACGGAAGCGGCCGTGGTGACCATCGAGCGGGTGCGCGGGTGCAGGCTCGCGAGGTCCTGGAAGTAGTTGGCGAGCCGCTGGCGCAGGGATTTGGCCTTGCCGACGTAGATCACTCGGCGGTGCTCGTCGCGGAACTTGTAGACCCCTGGCGAGTCGGGGATCTGTCCCGGCTTGGGGCGGTAGCTGGAGGGGTCGGCCATGGCATCCACCCTACTGGCGGCCACCGACAGCCAGAGCCCGAGGCGGTCGTCCCGAAGCAGCCGCCGCCGGCACTCCGGGGCCGTGCGGACCTAGCGGGACTCCACTCCGGTGCCCGTGCGGACCTAGCGGGACTCCAGGAACGTGAGGACCGCGAGGACGCGGCGGTGGTCGTCGGTGTCCTCGGGCAGGCGCAGCTTGCTCATGATCGAGCGGACGTGCTTCTCGACAGTGCCCTCGGTGACCCAAAGGCGCCGTCCGATACCGGCGTTGGAGCGGCCCTCGGCCATCAGCTCGAGCACCTCGCGCTCGCGGCCGCTCAGCAGGGACAGCGGATCGTCGCGGCGCTGGGCGGCGACCAGCTCCTGCACGAGCGACGGGTCGACGACCGAGCCGCCCTTGGAGATCCGGTCGAGGGTCTCCAGGAACTCGTCCACATCCGTGATCCGGCTCTTGAGGAGATAGCCGATGCGATGGCCGCCGGCGAGCAGGGCGAGTGCGTCCTCGACCTCCACGTACGCCGAGAGGACGAGGATGCCGGTGGCGGGGAACTTCTCGCGGATGGTCGCGGCCGCTCTGAGGCCTTCAGTGGAGTGCTCCGGCGGCATCCGGATGTCGACGACCGCGAGCTCGGGACGGTGCTCGGCGACCAGGGCCAGGAGCGTCTCGGCTTCTCCTGCCTGGCCGACCACGGCGTATCCGACGCGTTCGCACAGGCTCGCGAGCCCCTCGCGCAGCAGGACGTCGTCGTCGGCGAGGACGACACGTCCCTTCGGCATTCCCTGCTGCAACCCCTGTGACATTCCCATGCCCAGTCCCCTCCGTCGGCGGCGTACGAGACCGTGCCGGGCCGTCCGTGCACATGCTGCCCGACCAGGGCTCTTCCTGCTAGCGGGAAGAGCCGGGAGGTGCTGGCGGTAAGGGTCCATGGGGGCGTCCCCGAAGGGGAGTTGGGGGCTGGCCATGACGACAGCGGACCCCTGCGGGGCGATGCTGAAGGCCTCGGGAGAAACCCGGTACGTACGGGTCGAGAGGGCGGAAGCCATGCGGCAGTCACGGGTCGAGCGCTGTCGGCGGTGGTCGACCCGTGACTGCCACACCGCGCATGGCGACCGTCTCGATCCGAGAGACCCCGACGTGGTCCGCGCCAAGCGGATCCAGCGCGCGGCGGCGCGCTCCCCTACTGGACGGAGTCCCGGTCCGTCCGGCTGACCGCCCCACGGCGAACGCGGTATTCAAGTCCAAGGCCCCCCACTTGGCTCCCCTTCGCGTTCGCCGGGCGGTCGGCACCCCGCGTCCCCGCGCCCTTCGCCGGGCGGTCGGCACCCCGCGTCCTCGCGCCCTTCGCCCGGCGGTCGGCATCCAGGCTCGTCCGCGGGCGCCGGCAGCCGTACGAGCAGGGATGTCCCGTTCCCCAGACGGCTGTTGACATGCAGCGTGCCGCCGATCGCCTCCACGCGGTCCGCGAGGCCGATGAGTCCGGAGCCGCGGGCCGGTTCGGCGCCGCCCACCCCGTCGTCGGCGATGACCAGCTCCACGGCCCCGCCCTCGCGGGTCACCTGGACGGTCACGACGTTGGCGTCGGCGTGTTTGGCGGTGTTGGCGAGGGCCTCGGAGACCACGTAGTACGCGGCGACCTCCACCGGCTCGGGCAGCCGGGCACGCGGGACCCGCAGATCGAGTTCGACGGGCACGGACGAACGGCGGGCCAGTGCGCGCAGGGCCGGACCGAGGCCTCCCTTGGACAGGATGGCCGGGTGGATACCGCGCGAGAGGCGCTGCAGCTCGTCGAAGGCGTCCTGCAGTCCCCGGCCCATGTGGGCCAGGCGGTCCAGGAGTTCGTCGGATCCTGCGGGCGCCAGGGCCTCCGCGGTGCGCAGTTCCAGCTGGAGCGAGACGAGGCGCTGCTGTACGCCGTCGTGCAGATCGCGTTCGATACGCCGCCGTGAGGCGTCGGACGCGGCGACCACACGGGCGCGCGATGCGGCGAGCTGGGCACGGCTGTCGGCGTTGGCGATGGCGCTGACGATCAGCTCGGTGAACGCGGCAAGGCGTTTCTCGGAGCCCGGCGGCAGCTCCTGTCCGCCGGGGGCGGCCGCGATGACGGCGCCCCACAGGCGGCCGTCCACCACGATCGGCACACCGGCCGCGTCGCCCGTGCGGACCGGCTTGCCCGTGTCGGCCACCTGTGTCACGGCGGGCTCCTCGTGCGGGGCGCGGGGGGCGGCGCCCGCGTCGCCGACGGTGGTGACCCGGCCGTCGGCTCCGTACCGTACGACCGCGGCGGACGGCGTCTCCAGAAGCCGGCCGACCTCCCGCGCGACCTCGCCGAACAGCCGCTCCGGCGGTACCCCTTGGGCGACCAGGGTGGCGACACGGCGCAGCGCGTTCTGCTCGCTCTGCACCCGGCGCCGCTCGGTGACATCGCGGGCCGCGGCGTGGATCAGGCCCTTCTCGGGGATGGACCGCGCGTTCCACTGCAGCCAGCAGAAGGTGCCGTCGGCGCGCAGATAGCGGTTCTCGAACCGGAAGACCTCCTCTCCGTCCCCCAGCCGGGCCAGCGCCGCGCGCGTGCGCGCACGGTCCTCCTCGTGCACGAGCTCCATGAACGGCCGGCCGAGCAGCACCTCGGGAGGATGGCCGAGCACCTCCTCGAACGCGGGGTTGATCCGGCGGAAGTAGCCTTTGAGGTCGGCGATGCACAGCAGGTCAGCGGAGAGCGTGAACAGGTTCTCCACCTCGCGCTCGGCCTCCTTGCGGCGGCCGTGCAGTTGGGCGATGGAGGCCATCGTGCCGTTCAGACCCTCGAGGAGCTGCGCCCACGCCCCTTCGAACTGGGCCGGTTCGGCGCGGTGGTCGAGCCGGTCGCCGTCGACGGCCTGCGTCATGGCCCGCACCTCGGCGGTCAGCCGCTCGACGGTGCCGCGCAGCTCGCGGAAGCTCTCCGCGACGGTGCCGATCTCGTCGTGGCCGTGGTGGCGGATGCCGTACGAGAAGTCGCCCGCCGCCAACGCCTGGGCTCCGTCGGCCACTTCGGCGAGCGGGCGGCCGATCGAGCGGCGCAGCGCCAGGGCGAAGGCCGTGACCACGGCGAGCAGGAGGAGGAACAGGGCGAGGTCGCGCCATGCCCTGATCTCGGCGGCGCTCACCCCGTCGGCGGCGGAGGCCCGCAGCTCCTCCTCCGCGGCGCGGGTGACCGAACGCAAGGCGTCCATCCTGGTCGAGGAGGCTTCGACCCAGCGATCCACGGTGGGGTACCGCCAGGAACCTCCTGCGGCGAGCTGATCGCGCACTTCCCGTACGAAAGCCGACTCGGGGCGCGAAAGGACCTCTTCCAGACGGGACTTGAGGAGCCCGGAGGCCGTCCGCCGGAAGGTGTCGAGGCGTGCTTCCTCCAGGGCCGGCCAGCGGCTCGCCGTGGGCGAAGGGGTGCCCGGCGGCGCGGCGAACAGGATGACCAGCTCGGAGCGCTCGGCGCCGGCGGCCTCGGTGGCCTGGATCATCGACAGATGGGCATCGGCCACCGAACGGGAGAACGCGCTCGGCTCATGGGACTCGACGGCCGCCACCAGCTCCACCACATCGAGGATCACGGCGCCGAAGCCGCCCGCCACATGGTCGACGGTGACGGCCCTGGTGTCGTGGCCTCGGCGCACCTCGGCCAGGCCCGTCTCGATCGCCGCCACCCGCTCCTCGAAGCGGCCTTCCTCGTCCGCTCTGCGTCCGGCCTCCGCGAGTGCGGCGGAAGCGGTACGGCGGGCGTCGGCGAGCCGCGCTTCGACCTGCGGACCTGGGCGGAGCGCGTCGAGCATGGTGGCCAGGCGCTCCTGGGCGAGGGCGTCGGCGAGCGCTCCCGCGGCGAACGACACCCGGGTCGACCGGTCGAAGTCCCGCAGCTGGGCGGCCTCCCGCCACTGACCGGCGGCGGAGACGACGGTGAGGGTGAGCAGGACGCCCACGGGGAGGAGAGCGAGGAGGAGCAGCTTGGTCCCCACGCGGAGGCGGGCCAGGAGCGAGGTGGGCCGTGTCGCCCCTGTGCCGCCGCTCGGCGCGGGCTTCCGGGGTCTTCCCGTCCGCACCCACCGCTTGCGCACTCCCATGGCGCACCCCCGGGCCACTCGGCCTTCCGCGCGCCGCCGGCCGATGGCGGGCGCTTCCGGCAGGTCTCATGCTAGCGCCGGGGACCGACACCAACCCTGCGTACGATCAAGGTAGTTGGCGCGGCGCCGACAAGGTTTCCGGCTAGCAGGAAAGCGTCCGGGCCACGGCATTGGCAGGCTGGACGTATGGCGATGCGCTGTCTCCTCGTGGACGACAACGCCCGCTTCCTCGAGGCCGCGAAGGTGCTGCTCGAGCGGGGCGGGGCGAGCGTGGTCGCACTCGCCGGATCGAGCAACGATGCGCTCGTATACGCCAGGGAGTTGCGGCCCGACGTCGCGCTGCTCGATATCGATCTCGCCGGTGAGAGCGGGTTCGAGGTGGCCGAGCGGCTCTCCGGGATCGTGCCCCATCTGATCATGATCTCGACCCATGACCAGGAGGACTTCGAGGAGCTCGTCGCGGAGAGTCCCGTACTCGGATTCCTGTCGAAGTCGCGGCTTTCGGCGGAGGCCGTCGGGGCGCTGGTGAGCGCGGGCGCTTGAGGGCCGCACGGCAGACGACGCGTCCGTGGGCGGCCGTGGCGGTGCGGCCCCGGGCGGGTGGTGGGCAGGCAGGCGGTGGGCGGCGCGGGGCCGGGTGATCTGTGGCGGTATCGTCGACCAGGTCAGCCGTACCCCCTGAGCTGTGGAGACTCCATGCCCGGCAAGGCCGCCGCCCGTCGTACCGTCCTCAAGGGCGCCGCCCTCGCAGGAACGGCCGGGCTCGGCGCCGCGGCCTGCTCCACGGAGTCGGACCTCGGCCACGCCGAGAATCCCACGCCGACCGCTCCGGTCGACCTGGGTGACGCCTCCGCCGTACCGGCGGGCAGCGCGAAGCTCTTCCGTGAGCAGCGGCTGCTCGTGGCCTGCTCCCAGGACGGGAAGTACTCCGCGCTGAGCGCCCAGTGCACCCACGCCGGCTGCGTCCTCGACAAGATCGAGGGCGACGAGGCCAACTGCCCCTGCCACGGCAGCCGCTTCAACGTCGTCAACGGTGCCGCGATCGAGGGCCCGGCCTCCGTGCCGCTGCCGAAGGTCCCGGTCCGGGTCGAGAACGGCAAGCTGATCGCCGGCCCGAAGGCGTAACCCTCCCTGCGGCGTCGGCGCCGTCGGCAACGTCAGTACGGTGTCGGGCGGGCGTCCAGGTGGGCGCGCAGCCGGTCGGTGTCCTTCGGGGTCCAGCCCTCGGGCGGCAGAACGGAGGCCCAGCCGTCGACGGATCCGGTGCCGTAGCGGTGGCCGTGCGGCGCCTGCACTCCGTACGAGACGGCCATGTCGACCGTGGTCTGCCAGAAGTTCACGAACGGGAACCAGTTGATCTCCGGCGTGATGTCCGGGCCCAGCGGCTGGTCCAGCCACTGCGGGCGTTCGAGCAGCAGGTCCGGTGACCACCAGACGATCGCGTCGGACGCGTTCTGCAGAACGACGGCGCGCGGGTTCCCCCACTGCGCCCCTGGCCGCTTCAGATCCTCGACCGGGAACTGGGCGAAGCGCACATTGCGACCGTCCTCGAACTCCGGACGCCATACGGGGCTGCCCTCGTCCCTGCGTTCCCGCAGCTCGTGGGCGATCGGCGAGAAGTTGGGGACCCCGAGCAGCAAGGCGCCGTCGGTCTCGCCGAGGAGCTTGTCGACCGTTGCGTACGAGTCCTCGATGGCGTACGCGCCAAGGCTCTCGCCGGTCACGGCGAGCTTGGGGCGGCGCTCGGGGGGCAGCTTGTCCAGCTCGGTGCGGACCGCGTCGACCAGGGCACGGGTGGCCTTGCCCGCCTTCTCCTTGTCGACGAGGAACGACACCCAGCTCGGCAGGTACGAGTACTGCACGGCGACGGTCGCGGTGTTCCCGCCGTACATGTACTCCAGGCTCTCGACGGTGTTGGCGTCGATCCACCCGGAGCCGGTGGTGCCCGCGATCGTCAGGATCTCCCGCTCGAAGCCCCCGGTGCGCCTGAGCTCACGGACGGCGAGCTCGGCCTGCGCCCGGAAGGGCTCTTCGTCGTCGAACGCTTCGGGCGCCGAGGAACTGATGTAGACCCGCACCGGCTCCTGCGCCGGCTCCTTGGTGAACTGTGAGATCTGCCGGCCGCTGAGCACCGAGCCGGTGAAGTTCCGCCCTTGGAACCCGAGGTCGTCCCATTCCATGGCCGAACCGGGCCCACCGGAGACGAAGCGCGACGTGGGCTGGTGGATCCCTTCCTTGGTCCCGTTGTTGGTGGCCTTGGCGATGCGGTCGGCTACGTCGATGACGCCTCGCTCGAACACGACGTCCTGCAGGGCCGTGGACACCACGACACCGCTCACGAGCAGCCCGGTACCGATGGCGACCGGCCGGGGCAGCGCTCGGCCGAGCCAGTGGATGAACTTGCTGGAGCCGAGCCGCACGGTGCGCGCGAGCAGGAGGAGGAGCAGCCAGAGGACGACCGCGATCAGGCCGATCATCGGGGTATGCCAGGTGAGCGACGGCGGCAGGCCCTGCAGCTGCCTCAACTGCCGCTGCATCTGGGCGCTTTCGGAGATCAGCAATCCGGAGAGGATCGGGCTGAGCACCCAGTACCCGAGCCAGCACCGTGCCCGGAACCGCTGGCTGGGCCGGCGCTTCACGACCCAGCGGAACAGCGAGCTGAGCAGGCTCCCCACGGCGTATCCGATGGCGGCGGTGATCCCGCCGATGACGCCTTGCAGCAGCCAGGGGCGGGGCACCAGGGAGGGGGTGAGCGAGAGCCAGAAGAAGACGGTCGCCACGCAGGTGGCGAAGAGGTCGGGCCAGCGGCGCACGAGATAGGTCTCGGCGGGCCGCTCCCAGTAGGGCTGCGCGAGGAATTGCCTGCCCAGTTTTCTTACCCTTTGCCCCGTATTGCGCATGGGGCAACTGTAGGTGGTGGGGCGGGACACCCCCGCCCCACCACCCGGCTCCCGCTCAGCTCTCGCGTGCCCGCGTCGCCTTCTTCGCGGGCGCGGCCTTCTTGGCGGCGGCCTTCTTCGCGGGCGCGGACTTCTTCGCGGGCGCCGCCTTCTTGGCCGTCCCCGCCTGCGCCTTGGCGGTCACAGCTTTCTTCGCCGGAGCCTTGGTCGCCGCGACGGTCTTCTTCGCCGGGGCCTTACGCGCCGGCTTACGCGCGGCCGGCACCCCGCCGTCGCTGATCCGGTCGGCCTCGAGGATGTCGCGCAGGAACTTGCCCGTGTGACTGGCCGCCACCCCGGCCACCTGCTCCGGAGTGCCCTCGGCGATCACGAGGCCGCCGCCGGAGCCGCCTTCGGGACCCATGTCGACCAGCCAGTCCGCGGTCTTGATGACATCGAGGTTGTGCTCGATGACGATGACCGTGTTGCCCTTGTCGACCAGGCCCGAGAGCACCGTGATCAGCTTGCTGATGTCCTCGAAGTGCAGACCGGTGGTCGGCTCGTCGAGCACGTACACCGTGCGGCCCGTGGACCGCTTCTGCAGTTCGGAGGCGAGCTTCACGCGCTGCGCCTCGCCGCCGGAGAGCGTGGGCGCCGACTGCCCCAACCGGACGTATCCCAGACCGACTTCGTTGAGCGTCCTGAGGTGGCGGGCGATCGTGGGCACGGCTTCGAAGAAGTCGAGCGCCTCCTCGATCGGCATGTCCAAGACCTCGGCGATGGACTTGCCCTTGTAGTGCACTTCCAGGGTCTCGCGGTTGTAGCGCGCACCGTGGCAGACCTCGCACGGGACGTACACATCCGGCAGGAAGTTCATCTCGATCTTGATGGTGCCGTCGCCCGAGCAGTTCTCGCAGCGGCCGCCCTTGACGTTGAACGAGAAGCGCCCGGGCAGATAGCCGCGGACCTTCGCCTCGGTGGTCTCCGCGAAGAGCTTGCGGACGTTGTCGAAGACTCCGGTGTACGTGGCCGGGTTGGACCGCGGGGTACGCCCGATGGGCGACTGGTCGACGTGCACGACCTTGTCGACGAGGTCGTCGCCCTCGACCCGGGTGTGCCGGCCGGGGACCGAACGCGCACCGTTCAGTTCGCGCGCGAGGTGCGTGTACAGGATGTCGTTGACCAGCGTCGACTTACCGGAGCCCGAGACACCGGTGACCGCGGTGAGCACGCCGAGCGGGAAGGCGACGTCGATGTCCTGCAGATTGTTCTCACGGGCGCCGTGCACCACCAACTGCCGCCCCGGGTCGACGGGTCGGCGGATGTCCGGCACGGGGATGGCCCTCTTGCCCGACAGATACTGGCCGGTGATCGACTCGGCTGTCGTGAGCAGTTCCGCCAGCGGTCCGCTGTGCACGACCTTGCCGCCGTGCTCACCGGCGCCGGGACCGATGTCGACCACCCAGTCGGCCACCTTGATGGTGTCCTCGTCGTGCTCCACGACGATCAGCGTGTTGCCCATGTCGCGCAGGCGTACCAGCGTCTCGATCAGCCGGTGGTTGTCGCGCTGGTGCAGGCCGATGGACGGCTCGTCCAGGACGTAGAGCACACCGACCAGACCGGAACCGATCTGCGTGGCGAGGCGGATGCGCTGGGCCTCGCCGCCGGACAGGGTGCCGGCGGCGCGGTTGAGCGAGAGGTAGTCGAGGCCGACGTCGACGAGGAAGCGCAGCCGCTCGTTGACCTCCTTGAGGACCCGCTCGGCGATCTTCTTGTCCCGTGCGTTCAGCTTCAGCTTGCCCAGGAAGTCCGCGCAGTCGGAGATCGACATCGCGGAGACCTCGGCGATGGACTTCTCCATCACGGTGACCGCGAGCACGATCGGCTTGAGACGTGTGCCCTGACAGGTCGGGCAGGGCACCTCGCGCATATAGCCCTCGAAGCGCTCACGGCTCGCGTCGCTCTCGGCCTCGGAGTGCCGCCGCTTGACGAAGGGCACCGCGCCCTCGAACGGGGTGGTGTAGACCCGCTCGCGTCCGTAGCGATTGCGGTAGCGCACCTCGATCTGCGTCTTGTGCCCGTGCAGGAGCGCCTTCTTGGCGCGCTGCGGCAGCGCGGCGAACGGCATGTCCGTGCTGAAGCTCAGGGCGTCGGCGAGCGCGGTGGTGAGGCGGCCGAAGTACTCCTTGGTGTGGCCGTGCGACCACGGGTGGATGGCGCCCTCGTCGAGCGACTTGTCCTCGTCGGGCACGATCAGCTCGGGGTCCACCTCCATCCGCGTACCGATGCCGGTGCAGTCGGGGCAGGCGCCGAACGGTGAGTTGAACGAGAAGGAGCGGGGCTCGAGCTCCTCGAACGACAGGTCGTCGTAGGTGCAGTAGAGGTGCTCCGAGTACATCCGCTCGCGCTCGGGGTCGTCCTCGGGCAGGTCGACGAAGTCGAGCACGACCATGCCGCCGGACAGACCGAGCGCGGTCTCGACGGAGTCGGTGAGACGGCGCTTGGCGGAGTCCTTCACCGTGAGGCGGTCGACGACCACCTCGATGGTGTGCTTCTCCTGCTTCTTGAGCGTCGGCGGCTCGGAGAGCTGGATGGTGGCGCCGTCCACCCGCGCCCTGCTGTAGCCCTTCGTCTGCAGATCGGCGAAGAGGTCCACGAACTCGCCCTTGCGCTCGCGCACGAGCGGCGACAGGACCTGGAAACGGCTGCCCTCGGGCAGTTCGAGCACCTTGTCCACGATGGCCTGCGGCGACTGCCTCGTGATGGGCCGGCCGCACTCGGGGCAGTGCGGCTTGCCGATGCGCGCGAAGAGCAGGCGCAGATAGTCGTAGACCTCGGTGATGGTGCCGACCGTCGAGCGCGGATTGCGCGAGGTCGACTTCTGGTCGATGGAGACCGCAGGGGACAGGCCCTCGATGAAGTCCACATCGGGCTTGTCCATCTGGCCGAGGAACTGCCGGGCGTACGACGACAGCGACTCGACATAGCGGCGCTGCCCCTCGGCGAAGATCGTGTCGAAGGCGAGCGAGGACTTGCCCGAGCCGGACAGGCCGGTGAACACGATGAGGGAGTCACGCGGGAGGTCGAGCGACACGTTCTTCAGGTTGTGCTCGCGCGCGCCACGGACGATGAGACGGTCGGCCACGCCGGTCCGCACCTTTCTTGATGGGAGAGCGGGGGCGGGGCCCCGTTTCTCAGAGTACGAGGGCCGCCTCAGCGATGGACTGCTAACGGCTGAGACAGCGGGATGGCATTGAGCGGCCCGACTGTCAAGGATGCCTCGGTCGAGCCTATAGCACGCACATTCGATTTGCGGTCGTGGTCCACCACCTTCACCCGAAGGAGTGGCGGGACTATCGTCGGGCCCATGCCCTCAGTGATCGATCATGCCCATGACCTGCTTCTGGTACGGGAAGCGACCGACCGGCTGCTGGCCGCGGCGGCCAAGCTGGACAACGCCTCGGTCGCCGGTCCGTCACGCCTTCCGGGGTGGTCCCGTGGTCATGTGCTGGCGCATGTCGCCCGCAATGCCGACGCCCTGGTGAACGTCCTGGCCGGCCGCCCGATGTATCTGAGCGCCGAAGCCCGCGACTCCGATATCTCGCGCGATGCCCCGCGCCCCCTGGACGTCCAGCTCGACGACGTACGCGACAGCGCGGCGCGCTTCATCGCCCAGGCCGCGCAGCCCGCGGACTGGGCGCGCACCGTGGAGCTGCGCAACGGCGTCATGGACCAGGCCGCGCGGATCCCCTTCCGCCGCCTCGTCGAGGTGGAGCTGCACCATGTCGACCTCGGCATCGGCTACGAACTCGAGGATCTGCCCGAGGAGTTCACCGACCGCGAGATCGCCTTTCTCGCGGACCGCTTCGCGGGCAACATCGCGGTCCCCCGAATCGCCGTCACCGCGAACGACGGCCGGCAGTGGACCACCGGCGGGCCGGACGGCGACCAGGTCTCGGTGATAGGGCCGGCGCCGGCCCTGCTGGGCTGGCTGTCCGGCCGACGTCAGGGCTCCGGCCTGGACTGCGACTCCGGTCTGCTGCCCGTACTGCCCGCGCTGTAGCCCGCTGCCGCGGAGCTCTCGCACCGGGTGGACGCCCGGCGGCCCCTGTGGACCGCCGGGCCCGCTCGGTACGCTGAGCCCATGACGTACAGCGGAGCGGTGACAGTCGGCGGGCCTGCGGACGTGCATGAGCTGGCGGACCTGATGATCTCCAAGGTCGCGGTCGGCTCCATGAACAACAACGCTTATCTGCTGCGCTGCCGGGCCACCGGCGAGCAGCTCCTGATCGACGCGGCCGACGAGGCCGACACCCTGCTCAAGCTCATCGGCGGCGACGGCATCGCCTCGCTCGTCACGACCCACCGGCACGGCGACCACTGGCAGGCGCTGCGCGAGGTCGTGGACGCCACCGGTGCGCGCACGTACGCGGGCGCCTACGACGCCGAGGGCATCCCCGTGCCGACCGATGTGCTCGTGGAGGACGGCGACACGATCCGCGTGGGCCGGGTCGAGCTGACCGCCCGCCACCTCGTCGGCCATACGCCCGGCTCGATCGCGCTGATCTACGACGACGCGCACGGTCACCCCCATGTGTTCACCGGCGACTGCCTCTTCCCGGGCGGCGTGGGCAACACCTGGAAGGACCCGGAGGCCTTCGCCCGTCTGATCGACGACGTCGAGACCAAGATCTTCGGCGCGCTGCCGGACGAGACCTGGGTCTACCCCGGACACGGCGACGACACCACCCTGGGCGCCGAGCGCCCGCAGCTGCCCGAGTGGCGCCGCCGCGGCTGGTGAGACCGGCCCCGCGAGGGGTGCCCGGCCGTCGTCACAGATGTCCATGCGTCCGATCGTGGCATCCGCCACTGACAATTGACCGTTTGCGCAGGTCAGGGTCGGTTTGGCGGATGCACGACGGGGCTCGGCCACTGGTGCGCCCCACCGCCTTGCCCGGACCGCGACCCGGTCGACATTGGGCGGACAAATGACAGTTGGACCCTGCCGTTGACGCGCGTCGACCGTCCCGTCAGGCTCGGCGTGCGCGCGCTCCCCCGTAACGGTCTCCCCATCCCCCTCTGGAGGGCCCGATGTCCAGACGTGCCTTACGTCTTCTGTTGTCGATTGTCATGCTCATAGCAGCCTCGCTCGGTGGCGTGCTCGCCACGGCAGGGCCCGCCCAGGCCGACGGCTGCTACACCTGGTCCCGCACCCTGTCGCAGGGCGCTTCGGGCGCCGATGTCACCCAGCTGCAGATCCGCGTGGCCGGCTACCCGGGCTCGGGTGGCGTCCTCGCCATCGACGGCGCCTACGGACCCGCGACCACGGCCGCCGTCAAACGCTTCCAGTCGGCCTACGGCCTCGCGGCCGACGGCGTCGCAGGACCGGCCACATTCAGCAAGATCTACGCGCTGCAGGACGACGACTGCACGCCGGTCCACTTCACCTACGCCGAGTTGAACACCTGCAACTCCACCTGGTCAGGGGGCGCGGTGAGCGCGTCCACGGCGAAATCCAACGCGCTGCGGACCATGTGGAAGCTGGAGGCGCTGCGGCACGCGCTCGGCGACTCCCCGATCCGCGTCACCAGCGGCTTCCGGTCCCACGCCTGCAACGACGCCGTCGGCGGGGCCTCCGGCAGCCGCCATCTCTACGGTGACGCGGCCGACCTGGGCGCGGGCCCGCACTCGCTGTGCAAGCTGGCGCAGCAGGCCCGCAACCACGGCTTCAACGGGATTCTGGGCCCCGGATACCCGGGCCACAACGACCACACCCACGTCGACCACCGGTCCGGCCGCTTCTGGTCTGCGCCCAGCTGCGGCATCTGACGGGCGCCAGGTGCGCGGCCCCCGTACGGGAGCCGCGCACCTGCGTAACCGCCCCGCCACCTGGCCAGTTGACGCGTCATGCACGACGCACCGCCGAGCGGACCCGCTCCCGCACGCCCCTCCATGACCCGGCTCGCCGCCGCCTCGCTGGCCGGCACGGCGATCGAGTTCTACGACTTCTTCATCTACGGCACCGCGGCCGCCCTGGTACTCGGCCCGCTGTTCTTCCCGACCTTCTCCCCGCTCGCCGGAACGCTCGCCGCCTTCGGCACCTTCGGCATCGGTTTCCTCGCCCGCCCGCTCGGCTCGGTGCTCTTCGGGCACATCGGGGACCGGCGCGGACGGCGGCCCGTCCTGATCGGTTCGCTGCTCCTGACGGGCGGCGCGACGGTCGCCGTGGGCTGCGTCCCCACGTATGACGCGATCGGGGTGTTCGCCCCCTTGCTGCTGCTTCTCCTGCGCTTTCTGCAGGGCCTCGGGCTCGGCGGGGAGTGGGGCGGTGCGGTGCTGCTCACCGCCGAGCACGCCCCCGCCGCCAAGCGCGGGCTGTGGGCGAGCTTTCCGCAGATCGGGCCCTCGGTGGGCTTCCTGCTCGCCAACGGTGTGATGCTCGCGCTGGCCGCCGGACTCAGCGACGCCCAGTTCGCGGCATGGGGCTGGCGGGTGCCGTTCTGGGCGGCAGGGGTGCTCGCGCTGGCCGGCCTCTGGCTGCGGCACGCCGTCACGGAGACGCCGGAGTTCCTCGGCGTACAGGAGCGGGCGCGGGTGCCACTGTTCGAAGTGGTGCGTGACCATTGGCGGTTGGTGCTGCTGACCGCCGGTTCCATGGCCATCGGATACGCCATCTTCTATACGGTCTCGACCTGGGCGCTCTCCTATGGGACCGAGCAGTTGGGGGTGGCCCGCACCGTCATGCTGACGTGCATCATGGCCGCGGTCGCGATCAAGGGGGCCACGACCCCGTTCGCGGCGATGCTCGGCGACCGGTACGGGCGGCGGCCGCTGTGTCTGTACGGGGCCGGGGCCGCGGCCCTGTGGATGTTTCCGCTGATCGGGCTGCTCAGCACCGGTGAACCCGTGCTGATGTTCTGCGGGTTCCTGGTGGCGCTGCTCGCGTTCATCGCCATGTTCTCGGTGCTGGCCGCCTATCTGCCGGAGCTTTACGAGCCGAGGGTGCGCTGTACGGGGGCCGCCGTGGGCTACAACCTGGGCGGTGTCCTCGGCGGGGCGCTCACGCCGATCGTGGCGACCGCCGTGGCGGGGCGCGGGGACGGGCCGCCCTGGGGTGTGGCCGCGTATCTGACCGTGATCGCGCTGGTCAGCCTGGGTTGCTTCGCCATGCTGCCGGAAACGCGGCCCGCCACCGCCACCGATGCGGCCACCGCCTGAGCAGGGCTCGCCCGCGGAACGCCTGGCCACCGCCTGACCAGGGATTCGCCCGCGGAACACCTGGCCAGGGACGCGCACGCTGGACAATGGCCGGGTGACCTATCGCTACCGCCTGCTCGGCACCACCCGGGTCCTGCGCGAGGACGGCACCGAGGTGCCGCTCGGCGGGGCCCGGATCCGCGCGCTCGTCGCCGCGCTCGCCCTGGCGGCCGGGCGCAGCGTGCCGGTCGGGCAGCTGGCCGCACAGATCTGGGCCGCGGACGAGGAGCCGCCGGCCGACGAGGTGAAGGCGCTGCAGGCGCTGGTGGGGCGACTGCGCAAGGCGCTCGGGCCGGATGCGGTGGCGACCGGGCCCGGCGGGTACCGGCTGGCGGCGCAGCCCGAGGACATCGATCTGTTCCGGTTTCAGCGGCTGGCCCGTGAGGGTGCCGACGCCCTGGGTGCGGGCGATGCCGCGCGCGCGGCCGGGCTGTTGGAGGACGCTCTGGGGCTGTGGTCCGGTGGCGTGCTGCTCGATCTGCCGGGGCGGGACACGGATCCCGCTGTCGTACGGGCCGAGCGGCAGTACGCACACGCGCGGCGGGCGCGGCTCGCGGCCGAGGTGGCGCTCGGCCGGGCGGCCGGTGCGCTGGACGAACTCACGGCGCTGACCGCGCAGGAACCGCTCGACGAACCCCTGCAGGCGCTGCGGCTGCGGGCGCTGCGGGACGCCGGCCGGCGGGCGGAGGCCCTGGCCGCGTACGAAGAGGTGCGCAGGATGCTGGCGGAGCGGTTGGGGACCGATCCCGGGGAGGAACTCCGGGAGGTGTACGGGGAGTTGCTGGGGGCGGCAGGACCGGAAGCCGACGCCGGAGTCCGACCGGACCCCGAGCGCCACTCCCCCGGCATACCACGTCCCGCGGCCGGCAATATCCGCGCCCGGCTGACCTCCTTCGTCGGTCGCGATCGGGAACTTTCCGACCTCGCCGAGGAGTTGGGGAAGCAACGTCTTGTCACACTGCTCGGTCCCGGCGGTGTGGGCAAAACTCGCCTTGCCCAGGAAGCGGCCGAAGCGGAGAAGGAGGTGTGGCCGGACGGCGTCTGGATGGCCGAACTCGCTCCCGTACGGGAGGGATCGGCGGTGGTGGAAGCGGTGCTCACGGCGCTCGGCGCACGCGAGACGGCGCTGCGCGGCCCGGGCGCGGCGGAGGAACTGGGGCCCGCTTCCCAGGATCCGTCGGCCCGCCTGGTGGAGCGCTGCGGCCGACGGCGGATGCTCCTGATCCTTGACAATTGCGAACATGTCATCGGCGCCGCGGCCCAGTTGGCCGAGTCGGTCCTCACCCGCTGCCCGGGGGTGACCGTCCTCGCCACGAGCCGTGAGCCACTGGGCGTGCCGGGCGAAGCCATCCGTCCCGTGGATCCCCTCCCCCAGGATGTGGCGCTGCGCCTGTTCGCCGAGCGGGGCGCGGCGGTGCGTCCCGGCTTCCGTACGGAGGACGACACCGAGGCGTGTGCGGAGGTCTGCACCCGGCTCGACGGTCTGCCGCTCGCCCTCGAACTGGCCGCCGCCCGGCTGCGCCTGCTCACTCCGCGCCAGCTCGCGGACCGTCTCGACGACCGCTTCCGGCTGCTCACCGGCGGCGGGCGCACCCTGCTGCCGCGTCAGCAGACGCTGCGGGCCGTCGTGGACTGGTCCTGGGAGCTGCTCGACGAGGACGAGCGGGCCGTGCTGCGCCGGCTCGCCGTGTTCGCGGGCGGCTGCGCGCTGGAGCAGGCACAGGAGGTGTGCGGTCGGGACACCACCCTTGAGGCGCTGGGTGCACTGGTCGACAAGTCGCTGGTCGTGGCGGACCCGGGCGGCCCCTTCGGGATGCGCTACCGGCTCCTGGAGACCGTCGCCGAGTACGCGGCCGCGCGGCTCGACGAGTCGGGTGAGCGAGCGGCGTACGAGCGACGGCATCTCGTGGCCTACCGCGAGCTGATGCGCTCCGGGGAGGCCGAGCTGCGGGGGCCGCGGCAGGTCGCATGGCTGCAGCGGTTCGAGCTGGAGCACGACAACGCAAGAGCCGCGCTGCGTACGGCGGTTGCGTCCGGTGCCGAGCAGGACGGGCTGTGCCTGGTCCATGCGATGAGCTGGTTCTGGCAGCTGCGCGGACATCAGGCCGACGTCACCACCTGGTCGGCGGCCGTGGCGGCGCTCGGTCCCGATCCGTTCGCCGCACCGGTGCGTCCTGCCGTACCCCTGGTCGAGCGGTGCACGGACAGTGCGCCGCCGTGGGACGAGGAGCAGGTGTGGGAGGCGCGACGGGGAGCGCGGCTTCTCGTGCAGGGTGCGTCGACGGGGGATGAGGCGGGGGTGGGGGCTGGCGAGGAGGCGGGGGCGGAGGCCGGCGGGCAGGCGCGGGCGGAGCTCGGCGGGGAAACGGGAGCGGAGGCCGGCGGGGAGGCGTGGACGGAAGCCGGCGGGGAGGCGGAAGGCGGCAGGGGGACAGGGCCCGCGCCCTACTCCCCCGGCCAACTGGCGTACCTGCGCCGGATCGTGGCCGCGTACCGCAGCGGACTGCCGCAGGTCTGCCGGCAGCCCGGCTCGATGTGGTACTTCGCGCGCATGATGACCGGGGACTTCTCCGGGCTCGAGGAGACCATGGACACCGTGGTCCGCGACTGCTGGGAGCTCGGACGAGAGTGGCGCGAGGGCCACCACTGGGAACTGGGCTACACGCTGCTCATGCGGGCGAAGTTCGTGCATGACCGGCCGGCCACTTTGGAGCAGGCCACACGGGACGCGGACCGGGCGCTGCGCCACTTCGAGCGGACGGGGGACCCCTGGGGCATCGCCGAGTCGCTGTCCGCGCGCGGTGAGGCGTACCTGCGGCGCGGGATGTTCGAGCGGGCCATGGAGGATTTCGCGCGGGCCGTCGACGGGGCGACGAGGGCGGGAGCACACCGTCAAGTGCCGGTGTTCAAGGCACGGTTGGCGGATGTGCGGCTGCGCACGACCGAGGACCCGGGCGCGCGGGCCGCCGCCGAGCGGATGCTGCTCGAAGCCGTCGAGGAGTCGGCGCGCCACGGGGACGAGCCGCTCGGCACGGCCCGGCTGCTGCTCGCCCGTCACTACGGCAGCACGGGCCGCCTGGCCGAGGCGCGCGACCAGCTCGCGGAGGTCGAACGTGCGCTGCCGCCGGGCATGCCGCTGCTCTTCCATGGCACGGTCGCCGGGGTGCGCGGCTGGCTCGACTGCCTCGAAGGACGGTACGCCTCGGCGCAGGGCCATCTGCGGGAAGCGGTACGGGGGATGGCGAGCGTGGCGTATCTGGTGGCGCCGCAGCTGGTCGTGGACCAGTTCCTCGCCGCCGCCTGGGCGAAGGCACGGCTCGGCGAGGGCGAGGACGGTGCGCGACTGCTCGGCACGTACGACCGTCAGGCGCTGAGCGGCGGGATGGGCTTCCGCCCGTTCCCGGACCAGGCGGCGATGCGGCGGCACGCGGAGACGGAGCTGCGGTCCGTGCTCGCCCCGGCGGCGTATGAGCGTGCGTACGCGCAGGGCGGGGAGCTGTCGGTGGAGGAGGCGGCGGGGCTGGTGTGAGGCGGCGACGCGCGGTGCGGCCGGGGTTGCGCTCACGCCCGGCCGTACGGCGGGGTTGCGCTCAGCCCCCGCCGTAGGGCCGACTTGCGCTCAGCCTCGCCCGGTCGGGCGTGACGCGGGACTGCCCCGTCGGGGCGTGACGCGGGACTGGGACCGCCCCGTCGGACGTGACGCGGGACTGGGACCGCCCGGTCGGGGCATGGCACGGGATTGCCCGGCCCGACCGGAGCGTGACGGGGGACCGCCCACCCCGGCCAGTGCCCGCTACTCCCCCGCTTCCGCCTGAGCCAGCAGCTCCCGCGCGTCCGCGAGATCCGCCTCCGTGGGCGCGTCGTCCTGGGTCAGCCGGAGCCGCCAATAGCCGGAGAAGTGGACGCACTTCCTGTCGACCCCGCGGTCGTCCACGAGGTGGCGGCGCAGCGACCGGACGGCGCCCGCCTCGCCGCCCAGTCACGCGTACACCGAACCCTCCGGGAACGCGGCCGCCCGCACGGTCTCGACCAGCACCTCACCGGGAGCCGCCGCACCGGCCCCGTCCCGCTCCAGCCAGTGCACCGTCACGTCGCCCCGCGTCGTGATCTCCTGCCGGTCCCGGCTGTCCGCCACCTCGACGTACGCCACCGCCCGTGCCCCCTGCGGCAGCTCCTCGAGCACCGTGGCGAGGGCGGGCAGCGCCGTCTCGTCCCCGGCGAGCAGCATCCAGTCCGTGGCGCCCAGGGGCACGGGCTTGGCGAACTGCGCCGACGGTCCGAACATCGCGAGCCGCTGCCCCGGCTCGGCCTGCCGCGCCCACGCGGTGGCGGGCCCTTCGGAACCGTCCCCGTGCAGGACGAAGTCGACGGTGACCGTGCGGCGCTCGGGATCGTGCCGGCGGATCGTGTAGCTGCGCATCCATGGGCGCACCTCTTCGGGCAGCGCGCTGAACGCTCCGTACCAGCTCATGAAATCGCCCTCGGCCGCGGGCAGTACGGGCGCGTCCTGTCCCGGCCTGGGGAAATAGAGCTTGACCTGCTGGTCGGGTCCGGTGAGCCGGAGCCCGGCCAGGTCCTCGCCGCCGAAGGTGACCCGCGCGAGGCGTGGCGTGGGCCGCCGCACCTCGGCGACCCGGAGTGAACGGATCGGGAGCGTCATGTCGTACGTCATGAGAACGAGACTCCCGGCAGGCGCCTACAGACCGTCGACAAAACCGCTATACGAGAGGCCGGAAACACGGGCAGGCCGGAAACGCGGCAGCCCGCCCGCACCGGAGTGCGGACGGGCTGCCCAGGGGAGCCGGCGGAGCTCGGTCAGGCCTCGATGTCGGCCTTCTTGTCGGGCTCCGTGGTCGCCTTCTCGGCCTCGGCCTCGGCCTCCGCCTCGGCCGCGGCGATCTTCTTCGAGGCGATCAGGCTGGTGATCGTCGTGACGATCAGCACGGCGCAGATGACGCCCAGGGAGACCGGGATCGAGATCTCCGGGACGTGCAGTCCGCTCTCGTGCAGTGCGTGCAGCACCAGCTTGACGCCGATGAAGCCGAGGATGATCGACAGACCGTACGAGAGGTGGACCAGCTTCTTGAGCAGGCCGCCGATGAGGAAGTACAGCTGGCGCAGCCCCATCAGGGCGAATGCGTTCGCCGTGAAGACGATGTACGGGTCCTGGGTCAGGCCGAAGATCGCCGGGATCGAGTCCATCGCGAAGAGGATGTCGGTCATGCCGATCGCCAGCATGACGACGAGCAGCGGCGTCATGACCTTCTTGCCGTGCTGGACCACGAAGAGCTTGGTGCCGTGGTACTTGTCCGCGACGCCGAACTTCTTCTCGATCGACTTGAGGATCTTGTTCTCCTCCCAGTCGTCTTCCTCCTCGTCGGCCCGCGCCTCCTGGATGAGCTTCCAGGCGGTGTAGATCAGGAACGCACCGAAGATGTAGAAGACCCAGGAGAAGCTGGCGATGATCGCGGCACCGGCGGCGATGAAGATCGCACGCAGGACCAGGGCGACCAGCACACCGACGAGCAGAACGCGCTGCTGCAGATGGGACGGCACCGAGAACTTCGCCATGATCAGGATGAAGACGAAGAGATTGTCGACGCTGAGCGACTTCTCGGTGATGTAGCCCGCGAAGAACTCGCCCGCCGCCTGGCTGTTGCCCCAGATCAGCAGGCCGACACCGAACAGCGCGGCCAGCACGATCCAGACGACCGTCCAGATTCCGGCTTCCTTGATCGACACGTCATGAGGCTTGCGCCCGATGAAGAAGTCGACGGCGATAAGGGCACTGAGGCCCACGATCGTGAGGACCCATAGGGTCATGGAAACATCCACTGCGCCTCCGGCAGTACGTAACGGCACAAATCCAGCGTCGTCGCTGCCGGAGGTCTCTTCCACCCGAGAACTTTCACCTCTCGGTCGGGCCGACGTCCCGGAACCCCTGTGGGTTCGTACTGACGGAATCGTCGCAGTCGGGAGTACTCCCCTCCGCACGCAGAACACTACAGGGAAACCCAAGAGAAGGTAAAGGTCGGGGTAAAGCGCACCCCAAGTCCGCAGGTCAAAGGCATCAAACAGAGGAAGCAATGGCAAAGGGCTCCCCAAAGCGGGGAGCCCTTCGACGGCGGTGCGGCAGCTGTCAGCGGCCCCACTCGCGCCGCGCCTGCGCCACCTGCGCGAGCACCTGCTGCAGCACCGTGCTGCCGGGCGGTACGAGGGCGGGCTGATACGTCCAGGCGTGGCCGATCCAGGGATCGGCGAGGTGGTCGTCGGGCACCGGGGTCAGGCGCAGCAGGGAGCGCCACAGCGGATCGAGGATCGGTCCGTACGCGGAGGCGTCCTCACGGTCGGCCACCAGCATCAGATGGACGCCGACGGCCGGGCCCTCGTCCGCGAGATAGCGCAGCTGGGTCACGGCGCGGTCGTCGAAGCCGTGCGGGAAATCGTTGACTATGAGCAGCTGCTCACCGGTGTCGAGGTCCGGCGGCAGGGCGTCCGTGGCTCCGCCGCGGATCGCCATCTGCACCAGCTCGACGCGCTTGGTCAGACGGGCGAGGACCTCGGTGACGCCGGGGGCCCCGTGACCCGGCGGATGCGCGAGCACTCCTGCCTGCAGCAGCGGGGCGAGCGAGCCGGCCGCACCGCCGCCCGCGTCGATGACGTGTACGGAGAAGTCTCCGGCCGGGTAGACCGCGAGCAGCCTGGCCGCGTGCGCGACCGCCGTGTCCAGGGCGAGCCGGTGCAGCTCGGCGCTGTCGTGGAAGGTGACGCTTCCGGACGAGGTCCGGCCGCTGTCGATCCACAGACCGCGCTCCATGGGCAGCCGCATCAGGAGCGGAATCCGTACGTCGGCGCTCTCCGGCAGATGCAGATCGCCCAGGCGCAGTGCCATGGGGACCTCCATCGGTACGCGGTACGCATGCCACACCGGGTTGTCCCAGGCGGCGAAGGCGGGCGGCAGGGCCGGCTCGACCACCTCGGCCTCGGCCTTGAGCTGGGCGAGATCCCGGTCGAGCACCTCACGGGCCTGGTCGACGAGCTTGGCCTGCTTGGCGCGGGCGGCCTCCCGTGCGGCATCGCCCGTACCGCCGATCCGGCTGCGCGGATCGGACAGGACCTTGTCCAGCTCCTGCTCCATCCGGGACTCCGCGAAGTCCACGGCGCTGCGATACGCGGCCGTGGTGCGGGCCAGATCCTCGAACATGCCCCAGACCTGGTTGTAGAGCCGCTCCTCCATCGACCAGCCGGTCGCGTCCCCGGCCACGGGCTGCGCGGGCTGCCCCGGCTGGGCGGGCGGCGCCGTCGGCGGCGGGGACGGGGGTGCGGCCGCTGCCGGGCGGCGGCTGGGGTGCGCGTAGTTGACGCCGTCGGAGTTGGGCGTCTGGGCGGATCCGCCTGCGGTGGGCGTCTGTGCGGGTCCACCCGTGGCGGGTGACTGCGCGGGGGCGGGTCCGCCGGTGGTGGGCGGCTGAGGAGCGGCGGCGCCGTGCTCACCGGCCGTCGCCCCGCTGTGCTCCCCCGCCGAACCGGCGGCGGGCCCGGGTCGGCCGGCCCCGGTGCCCCCCGCCCCTCGCCCCGCGGGGGCGGCCCCCGCCCC
>NZ_JAEIMH010000007.1:104152-165716 GCF_016464295.1 Streptomyces sp. N35
GGGGGGGCGGTGGGGGGGCGGCGGCGCCGCCCCCCCCGGCCCCCGCCCCGCTGTGCCCCCCCGCCGAACCGGCGCCGGCCGCGGTATGCCGTACGCGATCGCCCTCGGCCGTACGCGGCGGAGGCGCCGCCACCGAACGGGCCATCCCGCGCGCCACCGCGTCAAGGATCTGTGCGGCGATCTCACGCGACTGGTCGAGGCCCTGGTCGGCGAGCATCTCGGCGAGCCCGCCCGCATAGCCCTGGCCGACGGCGCGGACCTTCCAGGCCCCGTTCCTGCGGTACAACTCCAGGGCCACGACGGCCGATTCGGGGTCGAGATCGGTGATCGTGTAGCTCGCGACCTCGGTGCCGTCGAGCCCGGTGACCGCGACGAAGGGGGCCGCGACCGCGCCGAAGCGGACCGGGCCGCCGACGCCCACGGGCAGCGCGAGCAGCACGTTCACCCGCTCCACCGCGTCCGGCAGGGCCTCCAGGTCGACGGCCAGGCGATGATCCGCCGCGGCCTGCTGCGAGACCTCGAGCCCGGGCAGTTGCGGCGATCCGGGGTGGGCGATCCACTCGACGCCGCGCACCTTGCCCTGCGCGTCGCTCAGCGTGACGCCCGCCACGATCGGCTTGCCTGCGGATACCCGGATCTCCAGACGGGTTTGAGGCAGCGGGGTGTTCTGACCCCGTACCAGCTCGACCGCCATGGTGTTGGTCCCCCTCGTCGCTGCGTTCGGGCGCGGCGGTGTGCCGGCTCGCTTGCCTGGTGCGTACGTGCCTTGGAGCGCGGAAGGCTCCCGGTGGCCGCAGGGGCGCCCGGGAGCCGTGTACCGCGAACTGCCCTCAGAGGTGCGGCAGGATCGCCGGCATCAGGTCCTGGAACGTACGGCCGTTGGCCGGCTGGCCCAGCGCCGTCATCGTCCAGCCGGTGCCATTGCGGTGCACCTTCGCCATGATCTGAGCGGTGTACTGACCACCGCCGTCCAGCGTGTAGCGCGCCATCTCCTGGCCGTTGGTCTCGTCGACCAGCCGGCAGAAGGCGTTCTGCACCTCCTGGAAGGTCTGGCCGGTGAACGAGTTGACCGTGAACACGATCTGGTCGATGTGCACCGGAACGCGTGCGAGGTCGACGAGCACCGACTCGTCGTCGCCGCCCTGACCGGCGCCGCCGACCAGGTTGTCACCGGTGTGCCGCACCGAGCCGTCGTCGCTGACGAGGTGGCGGAAGAACACCACGTCGACCGGCTGCTTGTCCGCGAAGAGCACCGCCGAGGCGTCCAGGTCGATCTCCCGCGTACGCGAGCCGAACAGGCCGCGGCGCGGAGCCGCCTGCCAGCCGAGGCCCATGCGCACCGCGGTCAGCGTGCCCCCGTCGCTCTTCTGCAGGCTGATGGCCTGGCCCTTGGTCATGTTGACCGTCACGCGCTGTCCCCTCTCATCCCCAACTTCATCCCCGCCTGCCGCCTGTGCGTGCGGTTGCCCTGAACCCTACGCAGTGGATCTGACAAGCCCACCCCCGGGCCCGGGGTTTGTGTCGGTCTTGCAACACTCGCGGCGCCTGAAAAGGGACTTCGGACACCGCAAGGGACTTCGCGTGCCCATCGGGCCCTGCTGGAGCCGGCCCGGCCGCCCGGCGCTCAGGCCAGCCCGGCCTCCCGCATCTGGCGCAGCTCCTTCTTCATCTCCGAGACCTCGTCACGCAGCCGCGCCGCGATCTCGAACTGCAGATCCGCGGCCGCCGCGCGCATCCGCTCGGTCATCTCCTCGATCTGCCCGGCGAGTTCGGCCGCGGGACGGTCGGTGGGCGTACCCGGCTCGGCCTTCTTCGCCTTGCCCTTGGCCGCCTTGGCCGGGGCCCCCTTCGCTCCGCCGAGCGAAGGCACCGGGGCCTTGGCGCTCTTGCCGTCCTTACCGCCCTTGCGGTAGCCGCTGCCGAGCAGCTGCTCGGTGTCGACCTCTTCGCGGGCGATGGTCGCGACGATGTCGTTGATCTTCTTGCGGAGCGGCTGCGGATCGATGCCGCGCTCCGTGTTGTACGCGATCTGCTTGGCGCGGCGGCGGTTGGTCTCGTCGATGGCCTTCTCCATCGCCGGCGTGATCTTGTCCGCGTACATATGGACCTGGCCGGAGACGTTACGAGCCGCACGGCCGATGGTCTGGATCAGGGAGGTCCCCGAGCGCAGGAAGCCCTCCTTGTCCGCGTCGAGGATCGCGACCAGGGAGACCTCGGGCAGGTCGAGGCCCTCGCGGAGCAGGTTGATGCCCACGAGCACGTCGTACTCACCGGCCCGCAGCTCCCTCAGGAGCTCGACGCGGCGCAGGGTGTCGACGTCGCTGTGGAGATAGCGGACCTGGATGCCGAGCTCCAGGAAATAGTCGGTGAGGTCCTCGGCCATCTTCTTGGTGAGCGTGGTGACCAGGACCCGCTCGTCGTTCTCGGTGCGCTGCCTGATCTCGTGCACCAGGTCGTCGATCTGCCCCTCGGTGGGCTTGACCACGACCTCCGGGTCGATCAGACCGGTGGGGCGGATGATCTGCTCCACGAAGCCGTCGCCGCGCGACAGTTCGTACTTCCCCGGCGTCGCCGACAGGTAGACCGTCTGCCCGATCCGCTTCTGGAACTCCTCCCACTTCAGCGGCCGGTTGTCGAGCGCGGACGGCAGCCGGAAACCGTGGTCGACGAGGGTCCGCTTACGCGAGGCGTCGCCCTCGTACATCGCACCGATCTGCGGCACGGTGACATGCGATTCGTCGAGGACGAGCAGGAAGTCGTCGGGGAAGTAGTCGAGCAGGGTGTGCGGCGGGGTGCCGGGCGCGCGGCCGTCGAAGTGCATCGAGTAGTTCTCGACGCCCGAGCAGGAGCCGATCTGGCGGAGCATCTCCAGGTCGTACGTGGTGCGCATGCGCAGTCGCTGGGCCTCGAGCATCTTGCCCTGCTTCTCGAGCTCGGCGAGGCGCTCCCCCAGCTCCTTCTCGATGTCGTTGGCGGCACGTTCCAAACGCTCCGGGCCCGCCACATAGTGCGTGGCGGGGAAGACATGGAGCTCCTGGTCGTCGCTGATGATCTCGCCGGTGAGCGGGTGCAGTGTGGACAGCGCCTCGATCTCGTCGCCGAACATCTCGATGCGCACGGCCAGTTCCTCGTAGACCGGGAAGATCTCGATGGTGTCGCCGCGCACCCGGAACGTGCCGCGGGTGAAGGCCAGGTCATTGCGCGTGTACTGGATGTCGACGAAACGGCGCAGTAGCTGGTCGCGGTCGATCTCCTCGCCGACCTTGAGGTGCACCATGCGGTCGACGTACTCCTGCGGCGTACCGAGACCGTAGATACAGGAGACGGAGGCGACCACGACGACGTCGCGGCGGGTGAGCAGCGAGTTGGTCGCCGAGTGGCGCAGCCGCTCCACCTCCTCGTTGATCGAGGAGTCCTTCTCGATGTAGGTGTCCGACTGCGGGACGTACGCCTCGGGCTGGTAGTAGTCGTAGTACGACACGAAGTACTCGACCGCATTGTTCGGCAACAGTTCGCGGAACTCGTTGGCGAGCTGGGCCGCCAGGGTCTTGTTCGGCGCCATGACCAGGGTCGGGCGCTGGAGCTTCTCGATCATCCAGGCCGTCGTGGCCGACTTTCCCGTACCCGTCGCGCCGAGCAGGACGACATCCTTCTCGCCCGCGCGGACTCGGCGCTCAAGATCGGCGATGGCCGCCGGCTGGTCGCCGCTGGGCTGGTACGGGCTGATGACCTCGAAAGGCCGCTCGCTCCGCTGGATGTTCTGGATGGTGGTCTCGGTCTCGGGCCGCATGCAACCACCGTACGACCCACCACTGACAACGGGGCCGGATCGCGGTCAGCGCTGCCCTTCCGGCACCTGCGCTGACCCCTTCGTCACCAGTCCTGGCGGTACTGCGAGCTCCTGCGCGAGGCGCCCACGCTCCGCTGCGCGGCGGCCGGAACGCCCTTGCCGGCCCGGTCGGCGGGCTGCCAGTCCTGCTTCCCCATGATCATCAGGGGATCGAACATCACGACCACGCCGGCGAGCAGCAGGAAGGCGAGCGGGCCGACCATCATGGGCGCGAGCAGCTCGGCGGGCGAGTCACCGGCGACCGCGCCCGACGATCCGTGCAGATGGACGCTGAGCGCCGCCATGCCGGTGTAGTGCATCCCGCTCACGGCGAGCCCCATGATCAGGCTGGCGCCCAGGCTCCACAGGAAGCCGCGGACCTGTGCCGCGCACCAGAGAGCGGCGGTCGCGGCGACCACGGCGATGACGACGGAGGCGGCGACCGTGACGGTGTCGTACTCCAGAGCGCCGCGCAGACGCATGGCGGCCATGCCGAGGTAGTGCATCGAGGCGACGCCGAGGCCCGTGATCGTGCCCCCCGTGAACAGAGCCATGACCGTGGGCCCGCGATAGCCCACGATGAAGACCCCGATGCCGACCATGACGATCGCGACGCCGAGGCTGGCGAAGGTGAGCGACGCGTCGTAGCTGACGGGCGCTTCCTTGACGGTGAAGCCCATCATCGCGATGAAGTGCATGGTCCAGATTCCGGAACCGATGGCCGCGGCGCCGAGCGCCAGCCAGCCGGGGCGCCAGGAGTTGCCCACAACGAGCGATCGCGCGGTGCAGCGCAGCCCGAGGGCTCCGCCCACGCAGGCCATCACATATGCGGCGATCGGGGTGACCAACCCGTAACTGAATCCGTCGACGGTGCCCTGCATGGTGGGATGACCCCTTCGCCCCTTTTGATACGCCCCAGGGGCGCCCCCGCACCCCAAGGCACCGCCGGACAGATGGCCGGTGCTGAGCAGAGATTAAGGCTCCCAGCGGAACGTACGAGCGATTCTCCGGCAAAAACTCATCGGCTTCGCCAACGGCGGACAACCTATGTTCCGTCTTGAGTGGCTCTGTTCAACTTCTGGCCAACCTGCACCTGTTCTCCGTTGCCGCCCAGCTGCCACGCTCGGTCGGTCTTTGATCGCACGACGTGAGGAGTTCTGGTGCACGCACGCACTGCAGCAGCCACGGCCGCCGCTCTCATAGGTGTCGGAGTCCTCGTCCTGCCCGCCTCCGCCGCTCCGGCCCACTCCCCCGCGACGGCGACCGCGAAGGCGAAGGAGACCGCGAAGGCGAAGGAGACCGCGAAGGCGACGGGGGCGGGGCCGGGCTCGGCGAACGCCGCAAAGAGCGACGCCCTCGTCATCGTGGCCCATCGCGGAGCCTCGGCGTACGCCCCCGAGAACACCCTGGCCGCCATCGACAAGGCGCGTGAACTCGGCTTCGCCTGGGTCGAGAACGACGTCCAGCGCACCAAGGACGGCGAGCTCGTGATCATGCACGACGATTCGCTGGCGCGCACCACGAATGTGGAGCAGGTCTTCCCGGGCCGTGCGCCGTGGAAGGTCGCGGACTTCACCGCGGCGGAGATCGCCAAGCTGGACGCGGGCAGTTGGTTCGACGCCAAGTTCAAGGGTGCCCGGGTGCCGACACTCACGCAGTACATGAACCGCGTGGAGCGCAACCATCAGAAGCTGGTCCTCGAGATCAAGAAGCCCGAGCTCTACCCGGGGATCGAGCGCGACACACTGCGAGTCCTGCGCAAGACGGGCTGGCTCGACCGGAACCACGTCAAGCACAAGCTGGTGATCCAGAGCTTCGGCGCGGACTCCGTGAAGTCGGTGCACGCCCAACGCCCGGATATCAAGACCGGGTTCCTGGGCACGCCCGCGGTGGCCGATCTGCCCGCGTATGCGAAGTTCGCGGACCAGATCAATTCCAACCACGGGACGATCACGGCTGACTACGTTTCGGCCATTCACGCTCAGCGCGGTCCGCACGGCAGGCCGTTGGAGATCCTCACCTGGACCGTCGACGACGCGGCGAACGCCCGGCGTGCGGCCGGCTTCGGGGTGAACGGGATCATCACCAACCGGCCCGACGTCGTACGGGACGCCGTCGCCGACTGAGTCCGGAGTCCTGCCGAGTGGCGTCGACGGCCGGGTCCTGAAGTTGAACAGGCCGCTGTCGTCGGCCGAGTCGCGAAGTCGTACAGGCCGCTGTCGTCGGCTGAGCTCGGGCGGCGTTGTCAGTGCCCCGCCGTACCGTGGTGCGCGTGAACATCGAAGGGCAGAACACGCAGACCGCGGGCGGCGGGCAGGCCGCCGTCGAGTGGGCCGTCGTCGACAGCGACATCGGACCGCTGCTGCTCGCGGCGACGGCGGACGGGCTGGTGAACGTGGTCTTCCACGCGCACCCGCGGGTGCGCGACAAGGCGGTGGCGTCACTAGCCGCCAGGTTCGGCGGCGCGGTGACCGAGGCGCCGGCCTCGCCGCGTCTCGCCGAGCCCATACGTCAGCTGCGCGCGTACTTCGCCGGGGAGCTGCGCGAGTTCAGCCTCGACCTGGACTGGACGCTGATCGGCGGCTTCAACCGCCAGGTGCTGCGCGAGCTGAACGACGGCGTACCGTACGGGGCCGTCGTCGGTTACGGGGACCTGGCCCACCGGGTCGGACAGCCGGGCGCCGCCCAGGCGGTGGGCATGGCCATGGGCGCCAATCCGCTGCCCGTGGTGGTGCCCTGCCACCGGGTCGTGGAGAGCGACGGCGGGCTCGGGGGATTCGGCGGGGGTCTGGAAACCAAGCGGAAGCTGCTCGCCCTGGAAGGGGTGCTGCCGGAGCCGTTGTTCTGAATCGGGCGGACGGGGGGCTTCTGGGGCGGGGGTGGACGGTCCAGGAAGGGACGGACCCGGGCACTTCTGAGGCGGAGGTGGACGGAGAGGGAGGGGGCGGACGGGGGCGCTTCTGGGGCAGGGGTGCCGGAGAGGGAGGGGGTGGGCATGGTGCGAGGTGCTGTGGTGACAGATGCTGCGATACGAGGGCGGGGCCTGCGGACCAGGTATCGCCCGCGGATCCCGTGTCCGGCGAACGCCCACCCTGCCGTCCTCCCGACCCCGCCTGGCACACTGCGCCGGTGACCACCACCGAGCCGTCCCCCATGTCGATCACGCCCGAGCAGGTGCCCGCGCTGCGCCGGCGGACCACCGCCGTGCTGATCGCGAGCCAGATCCTGGGCGGGCTCGGAGTCGCCACCGGGATCGCGCTGGCCGCCGTCCTCGCCCAGGAGGTCAGCGGCACCGAGGCGCTCTCCGGCCTTGCGCCGACCGCGACGGTGGCCGGTACCGCGATCCTGTCGATGCCGCTGGCCGCCCTGATGACCCGGCGCGGACGACGGCCCGGACTCGTACTGGCGTATGCGATCGGCGCGTTGGGCGCGGGGATCGTGGTGCTCGCTGCCGCGATCGGGAACTTTCCGCTGCTCCTGATCGGCATGGCCGGCTTCGGTGCCGCGTCCTCGGCCAATCTGCAGGCCAGGTTCGCGGCGGCCGACCTCGCCGAACCGCAGCACAGGGCGCGGGCGATCTCCAATGTCGTCTGGGCGACGACCATCGGCGCCGTCCTCGGCCCCAATATCGCCGCGCCCGCGGGCCGCAGCGTCTCGGGCCTCGGGATACCCGAGGCGTCGGGCGCGTTCCTGTGGGCGGCGGGGGTCTTCGTCGTCTCGGCCGTGCTCGTCGCCGTACTGCTGCGACCCGATCCGCTGCTCGCCGCCCGCGCCCTCGAACCCGAGGCGAACGGCTCGCCGCAGAGCCGCTCGCTGCGCGCGGGACTGGCCGCGGTCGCCGCATCGCCGAAGGCCCGGCTCGCCCTGGTGACGGTCGCCGTCTCGCACACCGCGATGGTCTCGATCATGTCGATGACCCCGGTCGACCTGGGCCACCACGGCGCGGACATCGATCTGATCGGACTGGTGATCAGCGGCCACATCGCCGGGATGTACGCGTTCTCGCCGGTGATGGGCCGTCTCTCGGACCGGTTCGGCCGGCTCTCCGTCATCGCGCTTGCCGTCGCGCTGCTCGCGGTGGCGGCCCTGCTCGCCGGCACCGCGGGCCCGAACCACACCCAGACCGCGATCGGCCTGTTCGTGCTCGGCCTCGGCTGGTCGGCCGGGCTGGTCTCCGGATCCGCCCTGCTCACCGACTCGGTCCCCCAGCCCGCCCGGGCCGCCGCCCAGGGCCTGTCCGACCTGACCATGAACACGGCGGCGGGTGTGGGCGGCGCCGCGGCCGGCCTGATCGTCGCGCAGGCCGGCTACGCCTGGCTCAACCTGATCGCCGCCGTAACGCTGCTTCCGCTGGCCGCGCTCGCGGTGCTCACGCCGCGGCGGTCGCGCCGGTCCAAGGGGACGCCGGACGCGGCGAGCTGACCGTCGGAGTTCCGCACGGAGAGCCGGCCCTCGGAGACGTCAGACGCATCCGAGACGTCGGAGACGCGAGAGGCGTCAGCGGTTGTCCGCGGTGTGAGAGGTGTCCGCGGTGTGAGAGGCGTCAGAGGCTGATGTGGTACGCCTTGCGCAGCGTCTCGTGCACGGTCCACGTCGTACGGTCCCCTTCGCGCAGCACCGCCGCGACGCCCGGCCCGAGTTCGAGGACGTCCCCGCCTTCGACCGCCACGGTCGCCCGCCCGCTCACCACCACGAACAGCTCGTTCGCCTCCGTGTCGGTGACGACGCCCGGCGTGATCTGCCAGATGCCGCGCAGCTGCTTGCCGTCCGGCGACTCCCACAGCACCTTGCCGGTCACCTCGGGCGTGCCCGACACGATCTGGGCGGGGTCGAGCGGTTCGGGTTCGAGCTCGGCGTCCGGGATGTGCACGGCGAAGGAAGCGGGGGCTGCGCTGTCGGCAGCGGCAGCGGTGGCGGTGGCGGTGGCGGTGGCTACGGGATCAAGATCAGTCGTCATGGCCGGTCACTCTAGAGACCCTGGCCGCAGGGGCCTCCGCCGGGCCGTCCGAACCGGCCCGAATACCCCTCCGCACCCCCTGGCCGCCTCCCCGCCCCGGTAGCAGACTCCGCCATGCGCACAGGCCGTACGAGCCACGGGCGCGACCCGCCCGTGGACGCACATCCGCTGCCTAGAGCCGAAGGGACGGCGAGCGATCCATGAGCGGATCCGCCGGAAACAAAGCAGTCGCGTATCTCAAGCCGGGAGCCGTGGAAGTCAGGACCATCGACTACCCGACACTTGAACTCCAGGACGGACCAGGCGTCGCACCCGAGAACGTCGGCCGCAAGTGCCGGCACGGTGTGATCCTCAAGGTCCTCGCCACCAACATCTGCGGCAGTGACCAGCACATGGTGCGCGGCCGCACCACCGCGCCCGAAGGTCTGGTGCTCGGGCACGAGATCACCGGAGAGGTCGTCGAACGCGGTCCCGATGTGGAGACCATCGAGACCGGTGACATCGTCTCGGTCCCGTTCAACATCGCCTGCGGCCGCTGCCGCAACTGCAAGGAACGCAAGACCGGTCTCTGTCTGAGCGTCAACCCGGCACGCCCCGGGGCCGCTTATGGCTATGTCGACATGGGCGGCTGGGTCGGCGGGCAGGCCGAGTACGTCATGGTCCCGTACGCGGACTTCAACCTGCTCAGGTTCCCCGACCGGGACCAGGCACGCGCGAAGCTCCTCGATCTCACCATGCTGTCCGACATCTTCCCGACCGGCTTCCACGGCGCCGTCACCGCCGGGACCAAGGTCGGTTCGACGGTGTACGTGGCCGGGGCCGGGCCCGTGGGGCTCGCGGCCGCCGCGTCGGCGCAGCTGCTCGGTGCGGCCGTGGTGATCGTCGGCGATCTCAACGCCGAACGCCTCGCCCAGGCACGGAGTTTCGGCTGCGAGACGATCGATCTGACCCGTGGCAGCGTGGACGAGCAGATCGCCCAGATCCTCGGTGAGCCCGAGGTGGACGCCGCGGTCGACGCGGTCGGCTTTGAAGCGAGGGCGCATGGTCCGGACGCGCCCGAAGCACCGGCCACCGTGCTCAACTCCCTGATGGGCGCGGTCCGCGCGGGCGGCGCCCTCGGTATCCCCGGCCTCTATGTGACCGACGACCCGGGCGGCGTCGACCAGGACGCGCGCAGCGGCACGCTCAAGGTGCGCCTGGGCCTGGGCTGGGCCAAGAGCCACCGGTTCACCACGGGGCAGTGCCCGGTGATGAAGTACCACCACGGCCTGATGAGGGCGATCCTGCACGAGCGCGTGCACATCGCGAAGGCGGTCAACGCCACCGTGATCGGCATCGAGGACGCCCCGCGCGGCTACGCCGAGTTCGACCAGGGCGCCAGCCGTAAGTACGTACTGAATCCGCATGGAGTGCTGGACGGAGTGCGTCCCGTCTGAGCGGTTGCGCCGCCGACATGCCCGCGGATCCGCAGGGGTGCGCGGGCATGCGCGTGCCGCGACGGTTTGGCGGTCCGCCGCGCTCGCCAAGGATGAAGGGGACACGACGAGTGTGCTCGACGAGGGGAGACGTGCGCGTGCTGGTGGTTTCCGCTGAGGTACGGGACGCGATCGCGGGGCGGCGGCCGGTCGTGGCCCTTGAGTCGACGATCATCGCGCACGGGCTGCCGCGCCCGCGCAATCTCGAAGTGGCCCTGGAATTCGAGCAGTCGGTACGGGAGGAAGGCGCGGTACCGGCGACGATCGCCGTGGTCGGCGGCCAGGCCCGGATCGGTCTGGACAAGCAGCAGTTGGAACGGATCGCGGCCGGTGACAGCGTACGCAAGCTCGGGCAGCGGGATCTGCCGCTCGCCCTGTCGACAGGCTCGACCGGGGCGACCACCGTGTCCGGTACGGCATTTCTGGCCGCGCTCGCCGGTATCCGGATCTTCGCGACCGGCGGACTCGGCGGCGTGCACCGGCAGTGGACCACCACGCAGGACGAGTCGGCCGACCTGGGGCTGCTCGCGCGGACCCGGATCGCGGTGGTCTGCGCCGGAGTGAAGTCGATCCTCGACGTACCGGCGACGCTGGAGCGCCTGGAGACGCTCGGCGTCGCCGTCGCCGGCTACCGCACGGAACGATTCCCCGGGTTCTATGTGGCGGATTCGGGTCAGCCGGTGGACTGGTCGCTGTACTCCCCCGCGGATGTCGCCGCGGTGCTGCGCGCCCAGGACGAACTCGGCGGCCCCGACGCCGCGTTGATCGTCGCCAACCCGGTGCCGGTCGCGGAGCAGCTCGACCCCGCTCTCCACGACCGCGTGCTCGACGACGCGCTGCGGGCCTGCGACAAGCAGGGGGTGACGGGTCAGGCGGTCACACCGTTCCTTCTGGACTTCCTTGTGCGCCGTACGAAAGGGGCCTCGCTGCGGGCCAATCTCGCGGCGGTACGGGGGAACGTACGACTCGCGGCGAAGATCGCGGCGGCGTGGGCATGAGCGGGGCTCGGGGGGCCGGCGACGGCGGGAGCGTGAGCGGGGCTCGCGGAGCCGGCGACGGAAGGAGCGTGAGCGGGGCTCGTGCTGAGCGAGGGCAGGCCGTGGGTGGCGGGACGCCGGTGCCCGGCGGACTGCTCGTTCTCGGCGATGTGGTGACCGATGTGGTGGCGCGCCATACGCTCCCCCTCGCGTCGGGTACGGACACGGCGGCCGCGATACGGACGATGCCGGGCGGCGCGGGCGCCAACGTGGCCTGCTGGGCGGCGTATTGGGGCACCGAGGACGTCCGGTTCGCCGGCCGCGTGGGCGCGGATGCCGCGCAGTGGCATGCCCGGCGGCTGGACGCAGCGGGGGTACGGGCCCATCTCACGGTCGACGAGGAGGCGCCGACCGGCACGGTGGTGTGCCTGGTGAACGGGGGCGACGCGGCGGAGCGCACATTCCTCACGGACAGCGGTGCCGTGTTGCGGTTGCGGCCCGAGGACCTCTCATCCGGCCTCTTCGACGGGATCGCCCATCTCCATGTGTCCGGCTATCTGTTCTTCGCCGAGTCCAGCCGGGCCGCTGCGGTCGCCGCCATCCGTACGGCACGAGCCCGGGGCGCCACGGTGAGCGTGGACCCCGCGTCGGCGGGCTTCCTGGCCAGGACCGGGGTCGATCGCTTTCTGGACGCCGTACGGGGCGTGGATGTTCTGCTGCCCAGCCACTCCGAGGCTGAACTGCTCTCGGGGACGACTGAACTCACCGCAGCCGCATGCCGGTTGAGCCGGACGTTTCCGCTGGTCGTGGCCAAGAACGGTGCGCTGGGCGCCCTGGTGTGCCGCGCGGGGGACGTGGTGGCGCGGGTGCCGGCGACGTCCGTGGAGGCGGTCGACACCACCGGCGCCGGTGATGCTTTCACGGGCGCGTTCCTGGCCGCGCGACTCACGGGGGCAACCGCCGAGAAGGCGGTGATCGAAGGGTGCCGGGCGGGAGCGGTCTCAGTGGGGAGGATGGGCGCACGGCCCCCGCGCGATGCACCAGGAGCTCGGGCCGGCGAACAGTGGCGGCCGACGGGGCCGGCGGCCCGTCGGGGGGGGGCGGGGGGTGGGGGGGGCGGGGGGGGGGTCCGGGGGGGGGGCGGGGTCGGGGGGCCGGGGCCCCCCGGATGCGGAGCGCGGGCGGTGGATCCGGGGCGCGGGCGGTCTTGAGGACCAGTGACCGCCCGCGGCGGAGGGAGTCCGGCAGTCCAGCAGTTCGGAGTCCGGCAGTCCGGCAGTCCGGCAGTCCGGAGTCGAGCCTGCGGAGTCCGGCCCGCGGAGTCCGTCGTCGGAATCAGGGCTTGCGGGCTCGGGCCTTGCGGGCTCGAACTCGGGCCTCGCGGACTCGGACTTGCGGAATCACGCCTTGCGGACTCGGACTCGGACTCGCGGAATCAGGCCTTGCGGCCCCAGGCCGAGATCATCGGTGAGGTGGCCAAGTCCATGGAGCCGCCCGCGACGTTGGCCAGGTGGCGTTCGACATCGGCGTCGGTGGCGTAGCCGGCCGCCACCAGTTTCTCGCGCACCTGCTGCACCGTCGCGAGCTCCAGCGCCGCGCAGGCCGGTGAGGACACGGGGAAATACGCGTCCGCCTCGACCTGCGAGAGCCCAGCCTCGCGCAGCAGCCGGGGCAGTCTGCGGCCATACGTGAGGTCGGCGCCGCGTTCGGCGAGCAGCGCGCGGAAACCGTGCCGCAGACGGTTCGCCAGCTGCTGCTCAGGGCCGTGCTCGTCGGGGCAGATCAGCGGCTGCAGCGCCGGATCCGCGTCCTCGACCAGCAGTCGGCCGCCCGGCCGCAGCGCCCGGACCATGGAGCGCAACGCGCGCTCCCGGTCCGGCACATGGACCAGGACCAAGCGGGCGTGCACCAGGTCGAACCCCTCCCCCGGCGGCTCCTCGGCGCCGACGTCATGGCGCAGCACCTGGACCGGCGGGCGTGCGGCATCGGCCGCCCACGAGATGTCGATGTCGGTGGCGAGTACCCGCCCGGTCGGTCCGACCTTCTTCGCCAGCCAACCGATCACGGAGGTGCCGCCTGCGCCCACCTCCCAGACGCGCCAGCCGGGGCCGACGCCGAGGCGGTCGAAATGCCGGAAGGTGGAGGGGTCGAAGAGAGCCGAGAGCGCGTCGAAGCGCTGTCCGGCCTCGGCCTGGCGGTTGTCGAGGAGGTAGCCGTCGGTTCGCGTCATGGGGCCGATCATCCCAGTTGTCATGGTCTGGGAGGGTTCTTGTGCAGGGTCGGCGGGCGGAAAATTTCGGGGCCGAGCAGTTCGCCGCGGAAAATTCCGGAGCGAGCGGAACCTCGTCCGGCCGAGCGGTGTATCCCATGCATGAACACGATTCGCGTGGACAACAGCCGCCGGCTCGGCGCTCGCCTCGGGGCCGTCGTGGCGCTGCTCGGCGTCCTGGCCCTGACCGCGTGCTCCGCCGGGTCGCCTCCCCGGGAGGATCGCGCCGGCCAGGCAGGCCCGGAGCGCCCTGGCGGGAAGAACGGGAAGAACGGGAAGAGCCATACGAGCGCAGGAGCCGAAGTCGCGGACGCCGTACGGACGGTGAAGGGCGGCTGCGGCGAGACGGAGATACGAGAGGGGACGCCGCCGGAATGGAATCCCGACCCCGCGGGGTTCTCGGATGCTGCGGACGGTCTGCCCTATGTCGTCGGGGCGCACGACCAGATCATGGGGTACCTGTGGGAGCACCCCATGACGCCGAAGGCTGCCGCTCTCCGCGACGGGGGCGACGGAGGCGACGGCAACAAGGTGCTCTGGTACGTGCGTTCGGCGCGCGACGGGAAGCCGCTGACGATACGGGCGCATCCGCACGGAGCGGAGCGGCCGGTCGTGAAACTGTCGGTCCCTGCGGACTCGGGTCCCGGCGAGATCTACCCCTCAAATATAGCCGTACCTCGTCCCGGCTGCTGGACGTTCGAGCTGTCCTGGGCCGGACACCGGGACGAGGTGGACCTCAAGTTCCTCGCGGAGAAAGGGGCTTCATAGACGGGCGACGGGCGGGGGCAGACGGGGTCGGACCGAAGGCGGGTCAGGCCGAGGGCGGTCAGCGCTTGGCGTAGACGCTCTCCACCCAGGTGGCGATCTGGTCCTCGGAGAGGTGCTTGGCGAGGTCGGCCTCGCTGATCATCCCGACGAGCCGCTTGTTGTCGATGACGGGCAGCCGGCGGATCTGGTGGCTCTGCATCTCCTCGAGCACCTCGCCGACATCGGCTCCGGCGTCGATCCAGCGCGGTGTGCCCTTGGCCATCTCGCCGGCGGTGGTCTTCGCGGGGTCGTGCCCCATGGCGACACATCCGACGACGATGTCACGGTCCGTGAGGATGCCGCAGAGCCGTTCGTTCTCGTCACTGATCGGCAGGGCGCCGACATTGAGGGTGCGCATCAGCTGTGCGGCGCGGTCCAGGGTTTCATGGGCGGGGATCCACTGGGCCCCGGGGTGCATGATGTCTGCGGCGGTGGTCATGGGATACCTCCCGGTGTCCGGCAGAACCGGCGCGGCACGGGCGGCGCCGCGGGGACCGGCGGAATCATTCTCGTCCGGGGGCATGAGGGGCGCACCTGGGGGACGACTGCTGGCTACGGTGCGTGACGAATGAGGCGGTGCCAGTCCCCCAGGTGCTCGCCTCGCAGGAACGCGTCGATACGGGCAGCCCCGTCAGCCGTTCCAGGCCGGATGGCGGGGGTCGTCGGCACGGATGAGCACATCGGCCGTCTCCTGCGGGGTGGCCTCCTGCTCGTAGCGCTCGAAGGCCGGCAGCGTCCAGCGCTGGTCCTCCGGGGTGCGTCGGCGCAGTGAACCGGGTCCGAGGCGGATATGCACCGAGAGATCGAAGGGGAACCAGCGGCCGAGCAGCAGCGGACCGTGCAGCAACAGCACACCACCGGAAGGGAGTTCGACAGGGGCACTGCGCGTCGCCCGGTCGGCGACCGGATCCCACAGGTCGGGCAGCACGCGCCCGCTGCCGCCGGGCTCCAGCGGGCCGAACACCTCACGCCACAAGGCACTTGTGTCGAACCAGCCGTCCACATAGGAATCGGGGTCCTGATGGCCATGCTCATAGCGAAGTGACGCCGGGCGCAGAAAGCCCTCGGCAGCGACCACCAGCGGAGAACGGCCGCGGACACGCAGCGCCTGCGCCAGAGCTTCGGCCAGCTCTCCTGTGCCCGCGGCCGGCGCTCCGTCCAGGCCGATGCGCAGCCGGTCGCCGCCGTCCTGCGCCTTGAGGGCGAGCACGCGGTCGGCGAGGGCTTCGGTCAGGCGGTCCCAGGTGATCGGTTGGAGTCGCACGGAGGCCATGATGCCGTGCGGCACGGAAGCATGGCCCCGAGGGGCGAGACGCTCGCGTATGGGGGTGCGCGCCTGGTCGATGGCCGGAGGGTGGGAGCAGGGATTTCACTTGTGGTGACACCGGCGGCCGTGGAAGATCGGCGCGGTTGCCGTGCCGATCGCGGTCACCGTCGGCCGGTGCGACCAACACCCTTTACCCACACTGGAGTTGCCATGATCGAAGGACCGTTCTTCGCGCTGACCCTGCTGGCGGCGCTCGGCTGCGGCCTGATAGCCGGTGTGTTCTTCGCCTTCTCCACCTCGGTGATGAGAACACTCGGCGCGCTGCCGTGGAAACAGGGCCTCACCGCGATGCAGAAACTCAATGTGCTGATCATCAACCCGGTGTTCCTCGGGGTGTTCGTGGGTACCGCGGTGCTGAGTGTCGTGGTGGCCGTGATGACCTTTGTGATCTGGCCCGACGAGGGAGCGTGGGAGCTGCTGATCGGCTGTGCGCTGTATCTGGTGGGCTGCTTCGGGGTGACGGTAGCGGCCAACATTCCGAGGAACGACGCGCTGGACAAGCTCGACCCGGAGTCCCCGGAGAGTGCCGAGCAGTGGCAGACCTACGTCAAGGAGTGGACCGCCTGGAACCACGTACGCGGCGCGGGAGCGCTCGCGGCCTGCGCGGCGCTGGTGCTGGCGCTGGCCGCGTGACGGTCGCGCGGACGGAGCGGGACGGGGCGCGATCGTGAGGGTCCGGCGTCGGGCGGTTTCAGGGTCGTGAGGGTCCGGCGTCGGGCAGGTTCATGTTGGTGGTCGTGAAGGGCCGGCGTCGTGGGAGTTCGGGGCCGGTGGCGGGCATGGTGCCGTAAGAGGTCCGGTGGTGGGCATCCTTCGTACGAGGCCGTCGGTCGTGACAGGGCGTCGTCCGTGAGACGGCGCCGTCCGTGACCGGGCGTCGCCCATGAGAGGCCGTCTTTGAGAGGTCCTCCTTGAGGGGTCACTTGAGGAGTCGCCTTCGAGGGGGCCGTATTGAGGTTCCGGGCGGGAGGTCTGCGGCGATGGCGCGTTCGCGTGCGGGGGACGGCTCGTCCAGCTCGGCGTCCAGGACCAGCCGGACCCCGCTCAACGCCTCCGACCTGGTCGCCGTCGAGCCTCGGGGGCGGCGGCACTGTGCGGAGTGCCGTACGGGACCGCTCGCGCTCCTCGTCATGGCGGACGGCGCCCCGCACTGTCTGGACTGCGCGGACCTCGGGCATCTGGTGTACCTGCCGCGGGGCAACACCGCTCTCACCCGTCGGGCACGGGAGGGCAGTTCGCTGTCCGTGGTCGTCGTCCGGCGCAACAGCAAGCGCCGGCGGTACGAGCGCCAAGGCGTCCTCGTCGAGGAGGCCGCCCTCGCCCTGGCAGAGCGGCGCTGCCTGGCCGACGCCGAGGCCCGGGCCCGGCGGCGGGAGCGGGACGCGGTACGCAGGGCGGAGCAGGATGTGCGGTTCACGGCGGCGTTCGCCGAGGAGGTGCGGCGGCTGTTCCCGGGATGTCCGCGGGACCGGGCCCGTGCCGTGGCCGAGCATGCCTCGGTGCGGGGCAGCGGACGGGTCGGGCGCAGCGCGGCGGGCCGGGCGCTCGACCGGGGCGCGGTCACAGCGGCGCTGCGGGCGGCGGTGCGCCATGTGGACACGGAGTACGACACGTTGCTGATGTCGGGTGTCCCGTGGGCGGAGGCTCGTCGCAGGGTGTCACCGGAGGGCGGCGCCCCCCTCGACGCCCCGCGCCCGCCCCCCCGCGACTCCCCCCCCCCCCCAGGGGTGCCACCGGCGGCCGCCCCCCCCCGGACCGCCGGCCCCGGACCGGCAGACGCCCCCCCGCCCCCATAAGCCGCCGCCGACCGCCAAACCCCAGCTCCCCGCCGACCGCCGACCGCCGACCGCCAAGCCCCGGCTCCGGCTCCGGCTCCGGCTCCGGCTCCGGCTCCGGCTCCGGCTCCGGCTCCGGCGCAACCCCAGCCTCAGCCCCAGCCCCAACTCAACCCCGTCCCCCCCCTACCCCCCCCCCCTAAAGCCACCCCCCCCCCCCCACACCCCCACCCCCCCCCCCCCCCAGAACCCCCCAATGTCCTCGACCGCCCCCGTGAAGTAGCCCTCGTAGTTCCGCCGGGTGACATAGCCCAGGTGCGGAAGGCCCAGGAAGTTCGGGGCGGTACGCAGCGGGTGGTCGGCCGGCAGCGGTTCGGTGTCGAAGACATCCGACCCCGCACCCGCGATCCAGCCCTCGCGCAGCGCCAGCACCAGCGCCTCCTGATCGACGATCGCGGCGCGCGAGGTGTTGACCAGGTACGCCGTGGACCGCATCCGCTTCAGCTCGGCGGCACCCACCAAGCCACGCGTCCGGTCGCTCAACTGCACATGCACGGAGACGAAATCGCTGGACGACAGCAGCTCGTCGAGCGACCCGGCCAGGGTGACACCGACCTCGTCCGCCCGGGCCGCCGTCAGGTTCTGGCTCCACGCGGCCACGTCCATCCCGAAGGCCTGTCCGACGCGCGCCACCTTGGCCCCGATCTTCCCGAGCCCGATCAGACCGAGCCGCCGCCCGTGCAGATCCGCGCCGAGCGTCGACTGCCACGGACCACCCGTACGCAGAGCGCCCGCTTCCGCCGTGACGGACCGGGCCAGCCCGAGCAGCAGAGCCCAGGTCAGCTCGGCCGGCGGCTCGGAGTTGCTGGGCGTCCCGCACACCGTCACACCACGGCGAGCCGCGGCCGCGAGATCGATGGAGGCGTTGCGCATCCCGGAGGTGATCAGCAGCCGCAGCGCGGGCAGCCGCTCGAACAGGGCGGCAGGAAACGGTGTCCGCTCCCGCATCACCACCACGATCTCGCAGTCCCCGATCTCCGCGGCCACCTCGTCGGGCCCGTCCAGATGACGCCGTACGAAACGCACGTCGACCTCGTCCGCGAGGCGCGACCAGTCACCGAGGGGTTCCGCCACGCCCTGGTAGTCGTCGAGCACCGCACACCGCAACCTGGCCATGGCCACCCCTGTCCGTTCCGCCGTACGCCGGCCGATACGCCGGCTCCGCCACCGTACAAACGAAGATCCCCGTTCCCTCGCGAGACCCCCGTGCAGCGCATGGTGCCGAGCCCGAAGACCCGACGTATCGTGACGAAAACACCGACCGCCACCGCCCCATCACTGAAGCCGCCGCAAGGGAGGCCGGCCATGGGCGACCCCAAGGGCTTTCTCACCGTCGGACGCGAGGACTGGCCGCGCCGCCCCGTCGAGGAGCGGGTGCGCGACTGGCAGGAGGTGTACGTACCCGGCGCGCTGCTCCCGATCATCGGCAAGCAGGCGGACCGCTGTATGGACTGCGGTATCCCGTTCTGCCACCAGGCCTGTCCGCTGGGCAATCTGATCCCCGAGTGGAACGACCTGGTCGCCCGCGCCGACTGGTGGGCTGCGGCGGACCGGCTGCACGCGACGAACAACTTCCCCGAGTTCACCGGCCGGCTGTGCCCCGCGCCCTGTGAGTCGGGCTGTGTACTCGCGATCAACCAGCCCGCGGTCACCATCAAGAACGTCGAGGTCGCGATCGCCGACCGGATCTGGGACGAGGGCTGGGCCGTGCCGCAGCCCCCGGACCGTCTCACCGGCAAGGTGGTGGCGGTGATCGGCTCGGGCCCCACGGGCCTCGCCGCGGCCCAGCAGCTCACCCGCGCGGGCCACACCGTCGTCGTGTACGAGCGGGACGACCGGATCGGCGGTCTGCTGCGGTACGGAATCCCCGAGTTCAAGATGGAGAAGGTGCATCTGGAGCGCCGGCTCGGTCAGATGAAGGCCGAGGGCACCAAGTTCCGCACCTCGGTGACCGTCGGACGCGATGTCACCGCCGCCGAACTCCGCAAGCGCTACGACGCGGTCCTCCTCGCGACCGGCGCCACGGCCTGGCGTGAACTGCCGCTCCCGGGGCGCGCGTTGTCGGGCATCCACCAGGCCATGGAGTACCTGCCGCTGGCCAACAAGGTCTGCGAAGGCGATCTGCCCGCCAACCCGCTCTCCGCGAAGGGCCGGCACGTGGTCATCATCGGCGGCGGCGACACCGGAGCTGACTGTCTCGGCACCGCGGTACGCGAGGGCGCGGCCTCGGTCTCCCAGCTGGACATCTACCCGCAGCCGGCCGCCGACCGCGACGAGCTGGCCGAACCCTGGCCCGTCCACCCCAAGATCTACCGGCTCTCCGCCGCCCACGAGGAGGCCCGCGACCTGGCGACGGCACCGCAGGCGGATGCGGACGCCCGGCTCTTCAAGGCGTCGACGCTGCGTTTCACGGGCGACGAGCAGGGCCGGGTACGGGAGTTGCATCTGGTCGAGGTCGATCCGGAACGCCGCCCCCGCCCCGACAGCGAACGCGCCCTCCGGGCCGACCTGGTGCTGCTCGCCCTCGGATTCTCGGGCCCGGACCGCTCCGACGGACTGATCGACGCCCTCGCCCTGGACCTCGACGAGCGCGGAATCCTCGTACGGGACGCGGAGTTCGCGACGAAGGTGCCGGGCGTGTTCGCCGCGGGGGACGCCGCGCGCGGTCAGTCGCTGATCGTCTGGGCGATCGCGGAGGGGCGCGCGGCCGCGGCCTCGATGGACCGCTATCTCACCGGCCGCACCACCCTGCCGTCCCCGATCAGCCCGACGGACCGCCCGCTGACCGCGTGACGCGGAGGCGGCCCCTCGGCACGCGAACGCGGTCGCCCGTCCCGCCGGAAGCCCCTGAAGCCCCGGAAGTCCCAGAGGCGCCGGAAGCCCAGGAACCAGCCCTTCTCCTCGCGGAAGCACCCCCTCCTCTGGACCTCTGCGCCCGCACCCGTCACCGTGGTGCGTCCGTCTCACCGAGCGACAGCGCCAGGGGGTCCCATGGCAGGCAAGCGCACCGCGGGGTTGACCATCACCGTCACGGTGTTCGGGCTGCTCGCCGTCGCCGTGCTCGGCTGGCGGCTGCTCGTGGCCTCCGACCCCTCGGGCGCCGCCGCGGCGCCCACGATGCCTGCTTCCCGTACGCCCGAAGGCAAAGCCGCACCCCCCAAGGACGGCGAGCCGACCGCGCAACCCGCGGCAGGCGACGGACAAGCGGCACCCGACCAGGACCCGGTCCCCGCCCTCTACCTCGGCGACTCCCTGGCCATGGAGAACCAGCTCGTTCTGACGGGCCTGCTCAAGAAGACCGCCACCGTCCGCAACGCCCCGTACTCCGGCACCACGCTCTGCGACTATCTGGAGCGCGCGAAGGACCGCCTCCTCGTCCCGCCGCAGCACACCGCGGCCGCGCTCGTACGCGAGGAGAAACCGGCCGTCGTGCTGCTGCAGTTCTGGGGCAACTCATGGGGCTATACGCCCTGTATGGGCAGCATCGTGCAGGGCTCGGAGGCGTACTACAAGCGCTATGCCGCCGACACCCGCGCCCTGACCGCCGAGATCGAGCGGGCCGCGGCCGACGCGGGAATCGCGCGGCCCACGATCGTCTGGGTGCTGCAGGGGCCCGACCCGATGTCCGCGGACCGGATCCGCCGGATCAACGCGATCTACGAGCGACAGGCCGCAGCATCGGGTGACATCACCGCCGACGCGGGCGCCGCGGTAAGCCGCGCAGGCGACCGCTACACGCATGTGCAGCGGCTGCCATGCACGCCGTACGAACGCGAGCACCCCGAGTACTGCACCGACGGCGACAGCACCCGACTGCACCGCGACGACGACTACTTGCACTTCTGTCTGGCCCCGACCACCCGGACACCGAAGCCGTGCCCCAAGCGCTCACCGGGCATCCTGCGCTACAGCAAGGCGATCGCGGACGCGGTCACCGACCACGTCCGCGAGTCCCGTACGGCAGGGTGACTCAGGCCTTGCGCGCTCCATCGACGCTCAGGGCTTACGCGCCATCGACGCTCAGAGCTTGCGCTCCATCGACGCTCAAGGCTTACGCGCCATCGCCGCGTACCCCGGAATGGGCTCGTCGCCGGCCACCGGCACCCGATCCCCCAGCTCCGGATGCCACTCGGCCGTCAGCGAGACACCGGGCTCGACGAATTCGAGGCCGTGGAAGAACCGCTCGAACTGCTCGCGCGTACGCAGCGCGAGGACCAGACCGCGCGCCTTGTAGAGCTCCAGGGCCTCGTCCGCACCCCCGGGGTTGAAGTCCCCGGTGGTCTGCGACAGGACGACATAGCTGCCGGGCGCGAGCCGCTCGACCAGGTGGTCCACCAGCTCGTACGCGCCGTCCTCGTCGGAGACGAAGTGCAGGAGGGCGAGCAGCGAGAGCGCGACGGGCTTGTCGAAGTCGATGAATTTCGCCGCGTGTTCGAGGATCACCTCGGGGTTGCGGGCGTCCGCCTGGATGTACTCGGTGACGCCCTCGGGCGTGGAGCGCAGCAGCGCCTCGGCGTGGGCGAGCACGATCGGGTCGTTGTCGCAGTACACGATCCGCGACTCGGGGGCCGCCTTCTGGGCGATCTGGTGGAGGTTGGGCTCCGTGGGTATCCCGGTGCCGATGTCCAGGTACTGATGCACCCCGTTCGCGGCGAGCCAGCGGATCGCGCGGCGCATGAAGGCCCGGTTCACCTGGGCGAACTCGCGGGCGCGCGGGTCGATCGTGAGCAGCTGCTCGGCCATCTGCTCATCGACCGGATAGTTGTCCTTGCCGCCCAGGAACCAGTCGTACATACGGGCCGGATGCGGCTTGCTGGTGTCGATCTGCACGGCGGCCTGCCGGTCCGCCGCCTCTTGCCCGGTCATAAGACGCTCCAAGTCCCGTGGTGGATGAGAGAGTTGAGCCCCGTGATGCGCTTGGTTCCGATGCGCTTGACTTTGATCATGACAGCAACAGGCCGCTTCACGACAGGCTGCATCACGACAGATGGAAGCTTCATCACGACAGAAGGAAGTCGGCCTGCCCCGACTTCGCACCCTCGATGAAGGCGTGGATCTCGCCCAGGGTGTAGATCAGTGCGGGACCGTCGGGATCGTTCGACTGCCGCATGGCGACGCGTCCGTCGGCGAGTTTCATCGCCTCGACGCAGTTGCCTCCGTTGCCTCCGCTCCACGGCTTGTGCCAGCCCTCGGAGCCGAGCTCACGCGCCGGCATCCCGTTGTATATCCGGTCCTCGTCGCCCTTCGTGGTCCTCATGGTCATCTTGGACTCCATCCGGCCCCCGTTCGCGGACAGTTGACCCATCAGAGCTCCTTGCGCAGATTCTTGAGAATCTCCTTCGTACGGTGTGCCGACGCGGCCTGCGCCGCCATCCGGTCCATGGCCTCGAGGTAGGTGACGACCTCGGCGCGCCGGTCCAGGTAGACGGCACCGGTCAGATACTCGGCGTAGACCATGTCCTGCAGTTCAGGGACCCCGAACCGGAACAGCACGAAGGGTCCGTAGGTCCCGGGGTGGTGTCCCGCGGAGAACTCCGCGATCTGCAGCGTGACATTGGGCAGCTTGGTGGCCGCGATGAGGCGGTCCAGCTGCCCGCGCATCACCTCGGGCGTGCCCACGGTGCGGCGCAGGACGGTCTCGTCCATGATCACCCAGAGGCGGGGGGCGTCGTCCCCTTCGAGCAGCCGCTGCCGCTGCATGCGCAGCGCCACATGCCGGTCGATCTCCTCCTCGTTGGGGCGGCCGAGGGCGCCGGCCCGCAGCACCTCGCGGGCGTAGGCCTCGGTCTGCAGGAGTCCGGGCACGAAGTGCGGTTCGTACGACCTCAGGAGGGTGGCCGCGCCCTCCAGGCTGACGTACATGGAGAACCAGTTCGGCAGGATGTCGTGGTAACGCTGCCACCAGCCGGGCTTGTTGGCCTCCTCCGCGAGCTCGATGAAGGACTCGGTCTCGGCTTCGTCGGCCCCGTACGCCTTCAACAGGAGTTGTACGTAAGGGATTTTGAAGGAGACCTCGGCCATCTCCATGCGGCGGACCGTCGCGGGCGCGACGCGCAGCACCCGGGCTGCCTCCTCACGCTTGAGCCCGGCGCTTTCGCGCAGGTCCTGGAGGCGTTTGCCCAGGACCACCTGGCCCACGGTGGGAGCGGACCGCGGTTCGCTCACGTCTACCTCGCTCGGTTCGATCTGCAGGGCGGCAACTGCGCCCTGTATCGCGGCGGCTGCACCCGTTACAGGGCGGGCGGGCCGCGACCGGTTCGAGCAGTGTGCCACGGCCTTCCAAGGTGTAACAGCGCACTCTGCAATTTTCAGAGTGCGTCTTGCCAAGTGTGCACGGCGGGGAGATAGTGGCAGGCGTGAACCCGTCCCCGAGCTCTCAACTGCGTTCGAGCAGGGGAGACCCCACTGCCCCGTTAGGAACCGGCCGTGGCTATCGGTAAGGCAGCACAACCGCAGCTCGGCCGTAGTTGCCGTTTCGAGCTCCCCGCGGGCGTCGAGTCCGTACCTCGCGCGCGCCGGCTGACGCACGACCGTTTGCTGGGCTGGGCGGTCTGCGACGAGACCCGCGACCTGGCCGCCCTCGTCGTCTCCGAACTCGTCACCAACGCCGTGGTGCACACGGCGAGCCGCCATATCGTCTGCGAACTGCGCGACGATCACGCGGCGGATCTGCTGCGGATAGCGGTCATAGACGAGGGCTGCGGCCCCGGCCGGATCGCGCCGCACCCGGCGCGTGACGGCGAGGAGGACCACGGGCGCGGACTGCTCCTCGTGCAGGCGCTCTGCCGTTCATGGGGCGCCCAGGAGGCGGGCCTGGGGCTCGAGGTCTGGGCGGATCTTCCCCGTACTGCCGTCTCCGAGGTGGGCTGAGTATGCGCGCGATGACTCTCGACCGGCTCACCTCGCTCGCCCGCCGCCTCAGCGACACACCGCTGCCGCTGCCCGAGGGCATGCAGACCCGGCTCGGCTGCGACGCGGTGGGGATGCCCGCGGAACTCGGCCGGCAGGTGATGGGCCGGATGAACCGCGTCGGCTGTGTGTACGCGGCCGGTGACCGCTGGTGGTGGATCGTGCCCTCGCATTCGCAGCAGTCCCTGGACTGGCCGGAACCGGTGCGGTACGCGGCCCGCGCGCTGGTCCCCCCGACTCCGGGAGGCGCGCAGCTGATCCATCTGCCGCAGCGCGACGCGCCCTACACGCCCCCGATCCCGCTGTATCTGACCCTGTGCCGGATCACGCGGACCGTGCCGGTGTGGATGCGGACGGCGGGGGCCGGGGGCTTCTGAGCGGAGGCCGGGGCTTTTCGAGCGGGGCAGGTGGCCTTCAAGCCGGTGACCTTCAAGCCCGTGACCTTCAAGCCGGTGGCTCCCAAGGGGCGCCCGGAGCTTCGATGGGGCGGCCGAAGCTTTGAAGGGGCTGTCGGGGGCTTGTGAGAAGCTCGCGGCTCGTCCGGTTCACGCCCTGCCCAAATCCCCTGTTCCGGGCGATAGTTGACCTCCTGATCCGAACGGAGGTCTGAGTGAGACTCGGCTGGGGGGCCAGGACTACCGCACCGACCGCACAGGAAAAGGCGTCCACGGACGCGACCTCGGACTCGGAACGTCTGCTCTTCGGCGGGCCGCTCCGCTACGACACCGGCTGGGCCAAGCACGAAGAGGCCGCCCTGGAGCTGGACTTCAGGGCCATGGTCCGCCGCTTCCCCGCCCTCATCGCCTCGAGCCTCAGACTCGCGTGGGGCGCCGACCGCCAAGCCGCCCGTGTCATGGTCTCGGCGGAGCTCGGCCGCGGACTCGCGCAGGCGGTGAGCCTGCTCGCGGTCAACAGCGTGCTGGGCCGCCTGATGGGCGACGCCCCGATGGAGGAGCGGCTGCGCCAGGCCGTACCCGCGCTGATCACGGTCGCCTGCGTCCTGTTCGTATCGGCGCTGCTCCGCTCGGCCTCTTTGTACGCCACCGGCCGTCTGGAGCCGAAGGTCGAACGGGTCGCCACCGAGCAGTACTTGGAGCGGGCGGCGTCGGTGGAGCTGGCTGCGATCGAGGACGACGCGTTCCACAAGCTGCTCGACACCGCGCAGTACGGGGCGGCATCGGCCCGCCGGATGGTCTCGCTCGCCACGCGCGTGATGAACGCGGCGATCTCACTCGTCGCGGCGGCCGGGGTGCTGACCGTGCTGCATCCTCTGCTGCTGCCGCTCCTGGTGACGATGACGCTGCCGAGCGCCTGGTCCGCGCTGACCAACGCCCGCAGGCGCTACCGCTCCTTCCACGCCTGGGTGCAGCACGCGCGGGCGGGCCGGCTGCTCAGCAGTCTGCTCACCGAGGCCCGGGCGGCGCCGGAGATCCGGGTGCACGGCGTCGGCCCCTTCCTGCTGCGGCACTTCCGCGCCATGTCCCAGTCCGCCGAGACCGAGCAGACCCGGCTCGCCCGGCTCGCGGCCGGCACCAGCCTCGTCGCGGCCGCCTGGACGGGCATCGCCACGGCCGCCGCGTACACGACGCTCGGCGCCCTGCTCCTGACCGGGGCGATGTCCCTGGCCGTGGCGGGCACCGCAGTGATCGCGATCCGGACCGGCTCGGCGAACCTCAACACACTGGTCCTTGAAGTCACCGAACTGCATGAGAACGCCCTGTTCGTGGGCGACTTGGAACGGATGCACAAGGAGGCCGAGACCCGGACCGTGCCGGTCGGAGGAACCGAACTGCCCGCCGAACCGCGGGAGATCCGCTTCGAGAAGGTCACCTTCCGCTACCCGAAGAGCGCCAAGGAACGCCCGGCTCTCGACGACATCACCCTCTCGATACCCATGGGAAAGATCATCGCGCTGGTCGGCGAGAACGGCTCGGGCAAAACCACCCTCGTCAAGCTCCTGGCCGGTCTCTACGCCCCTCAGCAGGGCACCATCTGGTGGGACGACGTGGACACGGCGGGCGCGGACCGGCAGCAGCTGGCCGAGCGGATCGCCATGCTGGCGCAGGACTTCAAGCGGTGGCCGTTCACGGCGAAGGTCAACATCGCCATCGGCCGTCCGTCCTCCGAGCTCACGGCGGAGCGGCTCGCACGGTCGGTGGGCGAGGCGGGTGCGGACGAGGTCGTGGCCGATCTCCCGCACGGCCTGGAGACCCTTCTTGTACGGGTGTTCACCGGCGGCCATGAGCTGTCGGGCGGACAGTGGCAGCGGCTCGGGATCGCCCGGGCCGCCTACCGGCGCGGTGGAATCCTGATCGTGGACGAGCCCACGGCGGCCCTCGACGCCCGCGCGGAGCTCGAAGTCTTCGACCGGATACGGGCGTTGGCGGGCTCGGGCCAGACGGTCATCCTCATCACGCACCGCCTCGCGTCCGTACGGCACGCCGATCTGGTGCATGTGCTGCAGGGCGGACGCCTTGTGGAGTCCGGGTCGCCGCAGGAACTCCTGGACAGCGGGGGTGTGTACGCGGAGCTGTACGGGTTGCAGGCACGGCAGTTCGCGCGGGACGCGGTGACGGAGTGAGGCCCGGCCGCCGGCCCCGCGGGCGGGCGGGCGCCCGCGCGGCTACTCGATGCCCTCCCCGCCCTGCCGGTCCACCAGGAAGGCATCCGAGGGGAGGTCCATCACGGACCTCCGCCGTCTCGCCCTCCAGGCGGCGTGCCTGGGCGAACTCCTCGGCGGGCCACGACCCGCGCGGACCGCCGGCCGGGAAGCTGCGGAGAACCACTCGTCCGTTACGTGTGTTCATGGAGCACCCCCGTGCTCTTTCGTGTTGCGACACCTGTGCGCAACGAAGAATCACAGGGAAAGACACCGCCGGGCGGGTGGAAGGTGCCCAACGTGACGTACCCGACACGAAGTTGATGCATGACGCGACATAAGTCCGGTCGGTCACCGGACGTGGCCGTGTGCCGCCGCCCGAGCACCTTCAGCCGTCGTACGTCTGGATGCGCTGCCCATGACTGCGGTCCGTGAGCGCGGGCAGCCGGCCGGTGAGTTCGGCGACCGTGGCGGGCACGTCGACGGTGAGCAGCCGGCGGTCGCGCATGAGGACCCGCCCGTCGACGACGGTTGTGGTCACATCGCTCGCGCGTGCGCTGTGCACCAGGGTGGCCGCCAGGTCGTGCACGGGCTGCGTATGCGGCCCCGACAGATCCACGAGAACGAGATCCGCCCTGCGTCCGGGCGCGAGCGAACCGATCCGTTCGCCGAGTCCCAGGGCGCGGGCGCTCTGCAGGGTGGCGTGGTGCAGTGCCTGGCGTGCCGTGAGCCACCGCGGGTCGCGCGTGGTGTGTTTCTGCACCAGGGCGGTGAGGGTCATCGCCTCCCATACGTCGAGGGTGTTGTTGGACGCGGCGCCGTCGGTGGCGAGGCCGACCGGAATGCCGAGGGCTGCGAGTTCCCGTACGGGCGTGGTGTCCCAGCCGAACTTCATATAGCCGCGTGGCGCGGTCGCGACGGCGATCCGGCCGCTCGCGCGGGCGAGCACATCGAGGTCGCTCTCGATGATGCCGGTGCCGTGCGCGATGAGCAGGTCGGTGTCCAGGAGACCGGCGCGGTGCAGCACCTCGATGGGCGTGCGGCCTTCCTGGGCCAGCGAGTTGTCGGTCTGGGCGCGGTTCTCGGCGGCGTGCAGATGGACGGGCAGGGCGTGTTCGCGGGCGAGTGCGGCGGTGGCCGCGAGATCGTCCGCGGTCACGGTGTACGGGGCGTGCGGGGCCAGCGCGGTGGTGATCCGGCCGTCGGCCGCACCTCGGCGGCGCAGGGCGAAGTCCAGGGAACGCTCCCTTCCCTTGGGCCCTTGGGAGGAGAAGTAGGCCCAGCCCAGGTGGGCTCGCAGCCCGGTCTCGGCCACCACATCGGCAACTTCGTCCATCGCGAAGTAGTGGTCGGCGAAACAGGTCACCCCGGCCCGGATCATCTCCGCGCACGCAAGACGCGCCCCCAGCGTCACATCGCGCGCGGAGAGCCGGGACTCGATGGGCCAGATCCAGTCGTTGAACCACTCCTCCACGGGAAGGTCCTCGGCGATTCCGCGCAGGGCCACCATCGGGGCGTGCGTATGGCAGTTGATGAACCCGGGCAGGGCGAGCTGCCCGCCGGCGTCGATCCGCTCGCGTGCCTCGAGCGCGGCCGCTTCGGCGGCGGGGACCAGGGCTTCGATGACTCCCTCCCGTACGACGACGGCGCAGTCGGGACGGAAGGTGATCTGTTCCCGCTCGTCGTGGACGAGGGCGGTGCAGGGGGAGATGACGAGATCCGCGGGGGCCTGGTCGGCGGTCGTGGTCATGGAGTCACGGTAGCGGGGGTGCGACCGGGTACCGGGGGCGCGACCAGCCGATTGTCAGTGCCGGACCGTAGATTTCTCTTCGTGGCCGCGAACGCCGGTGGGGCGCCGCGCCCGGACCTGGGGAGAGGTGTGCGATGGGGGACCGTACGTATCTGGAGCTGTCCCAAGACGGCGGCGGAGCGCACAAGTTCTACGAGGTGACCGTGGAGGGGACGGTCGTCTCGGTGCGCTATGGACGGATCGGTGCGAGTGGGCAGGTGCAGACCTCGACCTTCCCGACGGTGCAGAAGGCTCAGGCCGCTGCGGCGAAGAAGATAGGCGAGAAGGTGCGCAAGGGGTACGCACCGGCGGTCCAGGGCCTGCGCGCGCCCCGTGCCGTGACCCGCCGCCAGGTCGCCTCGGCGCCGTCCCGTGCCCGCTCGGTGGCCCCGGTCCTGTGGCGCTTTCGCACCGGGTCCGCGGCCTTCGGCATCCACATCGACGAGGACCGCTGCTGGGTGGGCAACCAGGCGGGCGATGTGTACACCCTGAGCCACGGCGGCGAGGTGCTCGCCCGCTATGCGCTGCCGGACGGCGTCAAGTGCCTGGTGGCGGACGACTTCTGGATCTATGCGGGCTGCGACGACGGGAAGGTGTACGACCTGTCCTCCAAGCTCCCGTTCGCTGCGTACGACATCGCCGCCGACGTCGACATCTTCTGGCTGGACATCCACGAGGGCGTGCTCGATGTGTCCGACCGGGACGGCGGCCTCACGATGATCGACCATGAGGACGAGTACCAGTGGTCCCGTAAGTCGCACGGCGCACACGCCTGGATGGTGCGCGCCGACGAGCACGCGGTCTACCACGGCCACGCGGGCGGTGTGACGGCCTACGCGCCGGACGGCGGACGCGAGTTGTGGCATACGCCGACGCAGGGTGCGGTCCTGTTCGGCTGGCAGGAGGACACCTCGGTGTACGCGGGCACGGCCCGCCGTACGGTGCAGCGCCTGTCGAAGAGGACCGGTGCGATCGAAGCGACCTACGGCTGCGACGACCCGGTGTACTCGTGCGCGACCTCCCCGGACGGCCGCCATGTCTTCGCGGGGGACAACGCGTCCTCGGTGTACTGCTTCTCCTCCGACGGCACCCGGCTGTGGAAGCTGGGCACGGGCGGCGGCTCAGCGCTGTCCATGCAGTATCTCGACGGGAAGCTCTACATGGTCACCACGGACGGCTCCCTGGTCTGCGTGGACGCCTCCGAGGCGGCGATCGCGGCGGCCCGCTCGGGCTCGGTGCCGACGGCGGTCGACATCAAGTACTCGGCGGCCATGCCGACGTACACCCCGGCGACCGCGGTCACCCAGATGGCCACGGTGACGGCCGCTCCGGCGCACGGCGTGATCGTGGAATGCGTCCAGGACGGCAGCCGGCTGCGCGTCCATGTGGCCTCCGCCGGCTATGAGCCGACGTGGAATGTGCAGTTCCCGCGCGATATCCGCCAGGCCGGCGCCCGCTATGTGGTCGACGCGCTGCACCCGGCGGCGGGCGGCTTCTATCGCGTACGGGGTGAGATACGCCGACTGGTCTGACGGGCGCCGACCCTGCGCAGCAGCAGTCCGGCCGTACCCGCGGTGAAGTACATGAGGATCGCGTACACGGCGCTGGGCACGGCGATCTCAGTGCTGTCGAGCAGCGACGGGCTGAGCGCGATGGTGAGGGACAGGGAGGTGTTGTGCATTCCGATCTCCATGCACGCCGCGACGGCCTGCGGATGTCCGGCGCCGGCGCTCCGGGCGGCGAGGTAGCCGGTGCCGAGAGAGATGAAGCTGAACAGCACGGCGACAGGGCCGACTTCGGCGAGGTACTCCCCCACGTTGGACCGTTCGGCGAGCAGCGCGGCCACGATCACCCCGGCCAGGATCACCAGACACAGCAGCTTGACGGGCCGCTCCGCGCGCTCGGCGAATCCGGGGCGCTTCGCCCGTACGACCATGCCCACCGCCACCGGAATCAGGACGAGCGCGAACACCTGCAGCGTCTTGCCGAACTGCAGCCCGACGCTGCCGTCGTCACCTGAGACATCCCAGTACCCGACCGCGAGATTCACCACGAGCGGCAGGGTGAACACGGCGAGGACGGAGTTGATGGCGGTGAGTGTGATGTTCAGGGCGACATCCCCGCCGAACAGATGGCTGTACAGATTGGCCATGGTCCCGCCGGGCGAGGCGGCGAGCAGCATCATCCCGACGGCCGGCGCGGCACTCAGCCCGAAGGCCACCACAAGACCGAAACACACGGCGGGCAGCACGATCAGCTGACACCCGAGCGCGGCGGCGACGACCTTCGGATACTCCCGCACCCGCCTGAAGTCCCCGACGCTCAGACTCATCCCGAGCCCGAACATGATGACCGCGAGCACGATGGGCACGAGGATGGTGACGAGGCCGGAATCCATGGGGGTCAGGGTGGTGGGTGCGGGGTGAGGAGTCCATGGGCGTGGGCCGAGGAGTCCCTGGTGCGGGCCGAGGAGTCCCTGGTGCGGGCGCGGGAATGAGGAGCGGGGGCGGGAAAAGGAGCGGGCCCGAGGGCGTAGCCGGCCCCCGAGCCCTGGTGATGCCACCCCACGTGCACGCCGGCACGCTTGAGGACCCGGGTCAGGTTGATGTCGCCGCGTCCTGCCTTTGGACCACCGCGCATCGAGCTGCGCGGGCCGGAGTTGAACCGGCATTTCGACGTCCGGGGCCCGGGCCCGGTCGATCCGGCGATGGGTGGCGGATGCTGAGTCTGGAGCAAGAGTCTGAGATTGATCGCGGTCTGCCTCTGCCGGTTGGGCTACCGCGGCCCGGAAGCCCTCGTACGGAGGGACTGTTGTGCCGCGGGGAGGACTCGAACCTCCACTGGAACCGCGCAGTCACGACAAGCTTCAGTTTCAGCTTGCGCTCCTCGCGCACCCCGACCGCTCTGCACGGCCGGGGAGTCATTGAGGCTACCCGAACAGGTAGCCGAACACCGCGTCGCCCACCCGCTGGTCGGTGATCTCGACGCCGTTGGCCTCCTCGCGCGCGAACTTCACCGCCTGCTGCAACTTCTCGACGCGCTGGAGGAGTTCATTGACCCGCTGGGCGGGCAGCGCACCCGAGAACTTGACGGTGGTCCAGTACCCCACCGGGATGTCCTCGTAGTACACCTCGACCTGCGCCGGGTGCTTCTCCGTCGCCTCGGCCTTCACGTGGTTGCGCGGCACCTTCTTCGTCCGCACCGTGCGTACGGGCTCGGTCTTCCACGCGTCCGTGGACGGGTCCCGTACCCAGAACTCCGCGGCATCGAGGACCGGCAGCTTCCGTACGAAGGTGTTGAGATCGGTGAGCTGCTTCTCGAGGAACAGCAGATACGACACGGGCACGCCCGCGATCAGCACCCGGCCGTCGACGGTGACATCGGCCTTCGCGCTGCAGTTCGCCCAGTCCTTGGTGGCGGTCACATCGAAGAGCCGGGTCAGCGTCGCCGCGGTCTCCCGGAGCACATCCTCGGCCTGCACCTGCACCCGCGTCGACTCGGGCGGCAGCTGCTCGCCTTCCTCGTCCTTGGGCTGGTACGTACGGGCGATGCCGGACAGCAACGCCGGCTTCTGCAGCCCGTGGTGGGCCGCGGTCAGGTCCTGATGGGACTTGGACTTGACGCCCTTCTCCACTGCGATGATCTGATTGAGTTTCGCCACATGGGCAAGGTAGCAACGGGAACACCGGGAATTCGACGGGTTATTCACGCCTCCACGGCCATGGAACACTCGCGATCATGAACCCGGAACCCAGTGCGTACGTACGCAACCTGCCGATAGGCGAGCAGATCCCCTTCCCCGCCGAGGGCATTCCGGCCTGGGAAATCTTCCCGTACGAGGGCGACTTGAGGATCAAGGTGCTCGAGGAGCCGTTCCTGCCCGAGCCCCCACGCCACGGTCGGAGGGATCTCGCGGGTGCATGTGAACAAGTGGGGTGCTGGCTTGGCCCACTTGCACATGTTCGGCGGAGGTGTGGGCCGAGACCCAATCGACGGATCGCGCGGGCGATGGCCGAGGGCGGCGGGACGGCTCACGTGTGAGGTGCGCTCAAGGCATCTTCAAGATCGATTGTCAGTGGCTGCTGCCAGAATGGAAGCAGTTCGGAAGACGAATCCGAACCGGCGAAGAATCCCCGTACAGGGCCGATGAGTTGTCGTTGCCCGGCCGGTCATTACCGGTGACAGGACCGGGACGTTCGGAGCCCATCATCGAACCAACGGACAGAGCAAGCGACCGCAGGACCGGCGCCCAGAGCGTCACAAGAGAAGAAGAACCGGAGCAAGGGTCATTCCAGAATACGGAGTTACGTCATGTGCACTCACCAGCCTTCGTGCCCCACCGCCGACCGCCCCGACCGCGAGGCCGCACGCGTCGTCGCCTTCCACCCCGAGCAGGGCTGGAGCCGCTTGTGCAACGGCACGATCCTGTTCGACGACACCGGGGAGCTGCTGCCGGGCGGAGAGATCGTGGCACCGCACCGCCCGACGCTCACCCTGATCCCCTCGCAGCCCGAGGGGCCGATGCCCGCCACGTCGCAGGCCCAGCGGATCGTCTCGGCTGCCGCCTGAGTCGTACAGCAGCTGGACCCGTACGTTCAGTCGAGTCGTACCGGCGCGGCGAAGTCACCGCTTCTCGGTGCCGCCGCCCCCTGAACCACCGCTCTCCAGCGGCGGAGCGTCCAGCGCACAATGCGTCTGGCACTCCGGATGGCACGGCTCCGGCTCGCCTTTCAGCAGGGCGGGATTGCGGACCGTAAGCCAAGCGATCAGCGCACCGACCACAAGCAGTGCCGCGCACAGCGGCATCGCCAGCCGGAAGGCGCTGTTGAACTCGGCCGCCGAGCGATATGCCTCGGGGCCCGTCCCCACGAGCAGCGGCAGCGCGGCCACCGCGATCAGGCCGGCCGCCCGGGCCGCCGCGTTGTTGATCCCGCTGGCGAGGCCCGCGCGGGACTGGTCGACCGAGGCCAGTACGGTCGCGGTGAGCGGAGCGACCAGCGTGACCATGCCGAGGCCGAGCACCAGGACGGCCGGCAGCACATCGAGCGCGTACGAGGCATCGGGACCCGCCCGCATCATCAGGAGCATGCCCGCCGCACACAGCAACGGGCCCGCGGTGAGCGGAAGTCGTGGACCGATCCGCTGGCCGATGGCCCCGGAGCGGGCCGAGAAGAGCAGCATCAGGATCGTGGTCGGCAGCAGCGCGGTGCCCGCGGCGAGCGCCGAGTAGCCGGTGACGACCTGGAGTTGGAGCGCGGACAGGAAGAAGAAGCCGCCGAACGCTCCGTAGACGCAGAGGGTCACCAGATTGACCGCGCTGAACTGGCGGGACGCGAAGACCGTGAGCGGCATCATCGGTTCGCGGCTGTGCCGCTCGACGTAGAGGAACGCCGCGGTCGCCACGACACCGGCGAGCGCCGAACCGACGACCACCGCGGAGGCCCCGTGGTCGGGCGCCGCGATCAGCGCATACGTGAGGAACGCCAGGGCGAGCGCCCCGAGCACCGCGCCGGTGATGTCGAAGCGGCCATGGGCCTGGCCGTCCTTGGACTCGGGCACATGGCGCAGCGCGACCGGGACGCAGAGCGCGGCCAGCGGCACATTGAGCAGAAACACCCAGCGCCAGCCGGGACCGTCCACGAGCCATCCGCCGAGGAAGGGTCCGACCGCCGCGCCCACGCCGCCGAAGCCCGACCACAGTCCGACCGCGGCCGCCCGGTCATCGGAATGGAACGAGGCCTGGATCAGCGCGAGTGACCCCGGCGTCAGCAGCGCGCCGCCCACTCCTTGCAGGGCCCGCGCCGCGATCAGCACCTCCGCGTTGGGCGCGAGACCGCACAGCAGCGAGGCGGCCGCGAACCATACGACCCCGATGACGAACACCCGGCGCCGCCCGAACCGGTCGCCCAGCGCCCCGCCGAGCAGGATCAGCCCGGCGAGGGCCAGCATGTAGGCGTTGACGGTCCACTGCAGGGCGGCCAGATCCGTGTCGAGGTCGTCGCCGATCCTGCGGAGTGCCACGTTCACGACGGTCGAGTCGAGCAGCACCATCGTCGATCCGAGCACGGTGGTGAGGAGCACCCAGCGGCCGGCGGCGGTGCCGGTGCGGAGCGAGGCGGGATCGGCGGCAGCGGCCATATGCGGATTATGCGGGCGCTGTACGGCCCTGGCCACTCGCCGCCCCGCCGCTGCTCCGTGCCGGCGGCCCCCCGCCACGGCCGGCCCGTCGGCCGCGTCACCGACCGCCGGGCGTCCCCGTCCCTGGCGGGCGGTCGCCCCCGTCTCCCCGGCCGCGATCGTGGTCGCCAGCACCCAGCCCGCCAGGATCAACGCGTAGCCGAGTTTCTGCAGCGCTCCTTCAGGTGCGTACGCCTTCTCCTGACCGAGGTCGACGAGGGGCAGCAGCAGATCCAGCGCGAAGAAGAGAGGGGAGAATTCCGGGGCCTCCCCTGCCTTCAGCACCTCGGGCGGCCATACCGAGTAGGCGATCCACCCGGCCAGCCACAGCGAGAACAGCCAGCCGGCGGCGCGTATGGGCCGGAATCCATAGCCGACGGTGGCGTCCTGGAGATAGCCCCAGGCCTTCGCGTAGGGCGACAGCGTCGTGCGATGGCGGCGCTGTTTGGCCAGTTGGACGGTGCGTGCGGCGGCGTCATCGCCGAGGACCCGGTAGGCGAGAGCGAGTTGCTCGTACGAGAAGGGGACATACCCGTCGACATCACGGTCAAGGAGCGGGAGCCGGCGGGCGGCTGGTTCCTGGGGAGCGAGCCTGGTGTAGGTCAGGCCGTCCAGCAGCACTTCGTCCGGCCAGACCTCCGGTTCGGCGTAGATCATTTCGACCTGGGTGCGACGCAGGCTGAACGTCCCCTCGATGGGGGAAGGCGCGCGCAACCACAGCTCGCCGACCACCATGCCGTTGCCGCGCAGGGCCACATCGCCGGGGTTGCGCAACGTGGCGTAGGCCAGCACCAGTTGACCGGGAATGCGGGCACCACGGAGGTTGACGCGGCCGTGCGCCGTCATGCCGGTCGCTTTGAGATCGGCGCCGACGGTCAGGTTCGAGGCGTGCAGGGCCGTGTCCGTGGGGTTGTCGAGCCTCGCGTTCGTCAGATTGAGGGTGCTGCCCACGGTGGCGCTGTACAGGAGAACTTCGCCCTGCGTGGAGAGCTCCACCGCGCTGAGAAACGTGCCCGCCTGGAGCCCCGCGGCATGCAGCGCCACTTCGCCCGGCCGTATCAGCCGCGCAGCGTCCAGCCGTATCTCACCACCGGTCGTCAGCGACTCGAACCGGGATTCACCGTGCGCGACCAGCGAACGGGCCGACAGGGAATCGCCGATGACCGCCCGGCTCACCTCGAGAATCGTGCTCGTCGCGCCCTCCACTCCGAGCTCCGCCCGGTCGAGGGTCAGCGATCCGGTGATCTGGGCTGCGGTGAGGGTGACTCGGCCCCTGATCCGGCAGCTCTCCAGGGACAGATCCCCGTCGAAGACCGCGGTGCCGGCCGACAGCCCCGGCAGCACGCACTCCCCCAGATACACCCGGCGCAGCCGCGCCCCGAAGAGCACCGGCTCGTCGTCCAGATAGCAGCCGAGGAGGCTGACCGCGCACTCGACCTGTCCGTACAGCAGGTACAGCGGTCCCGTGATCCGCGCCCCCGCGATCCGCAGCGCCGGGATCTCGCCCGACGCGCGCGGCCCGTCGAGCAGCAGCTTCGTGAGCACCTCCGCCCGCAGCGTCCGCTCCGGGCCCCATCCGGCGCCGAGGGTGATGTCCTCGTCCACGGAGGTACGGAAGTCCAGCGCCGTCCCGCGCGGGAACGCCGCCCAGACGCGCGCTTCGGCAGGGGTCAGGTCGCTCGGTTCCATTCGCGGGACTGTGACCTGGACGGCTGTGCGCTGTCAACAGCCTTCGCCGTACGGGAGGTTGGTCCGGGCTTCCCCGCCGGGCCGGCTCCTGGCTCCCTCACCGCGGCCGGCCCTCACACCGCCGCGAACAGCGCCTCCGCCTCGTCCACCGAGGCCGCCAGCGCCCCCGCATCCGGCCGCACCCCGGCCACGATCCCGTCGACCGCGCGCAGACCGGCCCGGCTCAGCAGCCTCTTCTCGTTGGTGACCCACTCCCCGCGCTCCGCGAGCACGGCATGCGCCGTGTACATCGCCGCCGTGACGATCGCGCCCGCCAGCTCGGCCGGCTGGGCGCGCGCGGCGAAGTTGGCCTTCGCATAGCCGAGGGTCAGGGCCGCGCGTTCACGCCAGGCGCCGGGCGCGCGGCTGCGCAGCTCCGGCGGGTAGCCGGGGCGCGGGAGTTCGCCGTACAGGACCTGGTTGACGGCGAGCTCGGCGACGACCAGGTAACTGGGGATGCCCGCGAGATGGAACATCAGCGGCTCCCAGCGGAAGCGGCCCGCACGCGCCTCGGCCAGTTCGTGCTCGACGACGTCCAGGTCGCGGTAGTGCACGTCGACGGCGCGGCCCCCGACCGTGAGCCACGCACCCCCGTTGAACACCCCGCCGCCCCAGCCGCCCAGCTCGGACACCTGCCCGGGCCAGCCCACCGCGCGCAGGTGCTCCGGGTCGAACGTGCCGCGGTAATAGAGCGCGAAGTCCCAGTCGCTCTGCGGCGTGTGGGTGCCCTGGGCGCGGGAGCCGCCGAGCGTGACGGCTTGGACACCGGGCAGGCGGGCGAGCCGTTCGGCCGCATAAGAAGGGAAGCGCTCGTCCGTGACGCCGCCGGACGGGCTCCCGCTCACGAGCGCTGCCTCGCCCTGCGGACCACCTTGTTGAGCGCGGCCTCCACAGGCGTCGCGCGATGACCATCGACCAGGCGCTTGAGCGCCCGCATCAGGACCTCGCGCTCGTCGTCGGGCAGCGCGGACAGCGCCTCGCGGTGCACCGAGTCGACGATCCGCTGACTCTGCTCGGCGATCTGGGCGCCCTCATCGGTCACCTGGATGATCCGGGCCCTGCGGTCGGTGCTCGACGGACGCCGTTCGGCCAGGCCCGCCTTCTCCAGGGCGTCGACCGTGACGACCATCGTCGTCTTGTCCATGTCGCCGATCTCGGCCAGCTGCGCCTGCGTGCGCTCCGCGCCGACCGCATGGACCAGGACACAGTGCATCCGGGCCGTGATGCCGATCTCGGCGAGCGCAGCCGCCATCCGGGCGCGCAGCGCGTGGCCGCCGTAATCGAGCAGATAGGAGAGGTCCGGTTCCGTACGCGTGGGCGGGGACATCGCAGTCATGGCCTCAGCATAACCGAGAATCCGATCCGAAAGGGATCGTCTGCAACGGAACTATCTGCTACGGTCTTTTCAACGACAGCGACCAAGTCGACGACCGGAGTGCGTCATGTCTTTCAACTCACGTGTTTCCCAAGCCCTTTCGGCAAGGACGAAGCAGCTCTCGCTCGCCGTGGTGGCGACCGGGACGCTGATGATCGTGCTCGACGGCTCGATCGTGACGGTGGCGATGCCGGCCATCCAGCACGATCTGGGCTTCACACCGGCCGGGCTGAGCTGGGTGGTGAACGCGTATCTGATCGCCTTCGGCTCCCTCCTGCTGCTCGCCGGGCGGCTCGGCGATCTGATCGGCCGCCGCCGGATGTTCCTGTACGGCACCGGGGTCTTCACCGCGGCCTCGCTCCTGGCCGGTCTCGCCACCTCCCCCGCGCTGCTCATAGCGGCCCGCTTCCTGCAGGGCGTGGGCAGCGCGATGGCCGCGGCGGTGAGCCTCGGCATTCTCATCACGCTGTTCACCGAGGCACGTGAACGGGCCCGCGCGATCGCGGTGTTCAGCTTCACGGGAGCGGCCGGTGCGTCCATCGGCCAGGTGGTGGGCGGTGTGCTCACCGATGCCCTCACCTGGAACTGGATCTTCTTCATCAACCTCCCGATCGGCCTCGCCTCGCTCGTGGTCGCCGCCGCCGTACTCCCCCGCGACCGCGGACTCGGCTTCGCGGCCGGTGCGGACGTCCTCGGCGCGCTGCTGGTCACGGCCGGCCTGATGCTCGGCATCTACACGGTCGTCGAGGTCGAGTCGTACGGCTGGGTCTCGGTCCACACGCTCGGCCTCGGCGCCCTGTCCGTGCTCCTGCTGACCGCCTTCGCCGTACGTCAGACGAAGGCCCGCACCCCGCTCGTACCGCTGCGGATCTTCCGCTCCCGCCAGGTCACCGGCGCGAACCTCGTACAGATCCTGATGGTGGCGGCCCTGTTCTCCTTCCAGGTCCTGGTCGCGCTCTACCTCCAGCAGGTACAGGGATACAGCGCCGCCGAGACCGGCCTCGCGATGCTGCCCGCGGCCGTGGTGATCGGCGTGGTCTCCCTCGGCGTCTCGGCCCGGCTGAACACGCGCTTCGGTGAACGGCGGGTGCTGCTCGCCGGGTTGACGCTCCTGATAGCCATGCTTGTGCTGCTGACCCGCCTTCCGGAGCGTGCGAACTACGCCGTGGATCTGCTCCCGGTGATGCTGCTCGCGGCCGGCTTCGGGCTCGCGCTGCCCGCGCTCACCTCGCTCGGCATGTCCGGAGCGAGCGAGTCCGACGCGGGTCTGGCGTCCGGAGTCTTCAACACGACCCAGCAGATCGGCATGGCGCTCGGGGTCGCGGTCCTGTCCACGCTCGCGGCCTCCCGCACCGAGTCCCGCCTCGCGGCGGGTGCCTCCGAGGCGTCGGCCCTTACCACCGGCTACCACCTGGCCTTCACCATCGGGACAGGGCTGCTCGTGGCGGCGTTCGTGATCGCCTACGCCGTGGTGCGCAAGGCGGACACCCCGGCACCGTCCGCGTCCCGCACCGCCCCGGTCCACGTCGCGGTCTGAGGGCTCCGCCCGCACCGCACTTCGCACACCGCACCGCTCACACCGTACGGCTCACAGCACATTTCGCACACCGAACTCACCAGGGAGATCACCATGACCGGCCGCCCCACCACCGCCGCCACGGCCCGCACGTCCGCCACCGCCGCGGCGTCCGCCACCACCACGCCCCACGCATCCGCCACCGTCTCGCGCAAGCCCGCCCCGGGACCGGCGCCCCGGGTCCTCACCGACGGCGAACTGTCCGAACTCCTCGGCTCACAGCAGTTCTCCGTCCTGGCGACGGTGCGCCGCACGGGACACCCTCACCTGTCCACCGTCCTGCACCACTGGGATCCGAAGGAGAGAATCCTGCGGATCTCCACGACGGCCGACCGCCTCAAGGTCCGCCAGGTGCGGGCCGATCCGCACGCGGCCCTGCACGTCTCCGGCCCCGACAACTGGTCGTTCGCGGTGGCCGAGGGCGAGGCCGAGGTCTCCGCCCCGACCGCGGCACCGGGCGACGCCGTGGGACGCGAACTCCTCTCCCTCACCCCGGGGTTCAGCGACCCGGCCGACGAACAGGGCTTCCTGGAACAACTGGTGGACGAGCGCCGCGTGGTGATCCGCCTGCGGGTCGCACGGCTGTACGGCACTTCGCTGGACATACCTGCGCAGGCCTGAGGCCCGGGTGGGTCCGGGACAGCCACCGGGCCCGTACGACGCGACACCCGGCTGGCCCGTGTAGTTGGGGCCGGCGTCCGGGTCGGCGCCCAGGTAGCGGAGGGGGAGTTCAACGGGCCGGCTCCCGCTGAGGGTGAGCCGGTGATGCCGGGCCGAGTAGGCGAAGCCGGCTTTCCGCAGCGCCGCCGGCACCGCACGTGAGGAGTCCCCGCCGCCCCGCACCCGCACCGTGGAGGGATCGAAGTGCGCAACGAACAGTCCGTCGGAGGTGAGCCAGGTGGCGATCCGCGCGAGCAGCCCGAGCCGGTCACCGATGTAGTGCAGCCCATGGACACAGGTGATGAGGTCGTAGCGCCGACGCGGAGCCCAGACGGTGAGATCGGCGGTGACGAGTTCAAGGCCCGCGGGCCAGGGGGCCTGCCGCATCGGTCCGACGAGATCCACCCCGGTGAACGTGCCGCCCTCCACTGTCCGGGCTGCTTCCCGCAGCGCCAGCCCTTCCCCGCTGCACAGGTCCAGCCAGGCGGGGGCCTTGCCTCGCGCGGCAAGGAACGTGGCGGGGGCGAAGCCGAGTTCGCGTGCGTAGCTGTTCACCCCGGTCAGGACCCGCTCGCGATTCATCGCGTTGTTGGCGACGACGGAGTGGCCCGCCAGTTGATCATCCTGCAGCAGGCGGTCGGGCAAGGGAGTCGGCTCGGGCACCGCCCCATTCTCGGGCACGGCATCTCGCTCCGGCACCTCTGATTCCTTCGCGAAATTCATTCGCGTAATTCATTCGCGTAATTCATTCGCGCCCGATCTTTGCGAACGGCACCCTCACCCCATGCAACGAACCGACCCGAAGGTCATCAGAGCCCGCCACACCGACGAGACCGTCACCGTCTACCAGGCCTACTCCCCCGCACTCGGGCTGCCCACGGCCCGCGACGGACGGTTCCCCGCCGCGTGGAAGAGGGAGCGGATGACCTGGATCAAGCCGTCGTTCCTGTGGATGATGTACCGCTGCGGCTGGGGCACCAAGCAGGGGCAGGAGACGGTGCTCGCCGTGGAGATACGGCGGGACGGATTCGAGTGGGCGCTGGCCAACGCCTGTCTGTCGCACTATGTGCGCGGTCTGCACCCGGACCGGGTCTCCTGGCAGCGGGATTTGAAGCGGGCGCCGGCGCGCGTGCAGTGGGATCCCGAGCGGGACCTGCGGCTGCAGCCCTTGCCGTACCGCTCGCTCCAGCTGGGTCTGTCAGGTGAGGCGGCGCGCCGGTATGCGGACGAGTGGATCGTCTCCGTCCGCGATGTCACGGAAACGGCGCGGACGATCCACTCCCTCGTCCGGGAGGAGGAGCTGGACGCCGCGGCGGCGCTGCTGCCCGACGAGCCGGTCTACCCGGCCGCCGAGGAGCTCCTCGCCCGGCTGCGGGCATGAGCTGGTGAGTGTGCGGGTGGGCGGCCAGTAGACTCGTCGCCCGTGGCGGACACCCAGTACGAAGACCTGTTGCGGTTGGCACTCACCAGCGGGACGGCGAAAGCCGACCGGACGGGCACAGGCACCCGAAGTATCTTCGGACACCAGCTGCGTTATGACCTCTCGCAGGGATTCCCGCTGGTCACCACCAAGAAGGTGCACCTCAAGTCCATCGTGTACGAGCTGCTGTGGTTCCTGCGCGGTGACTCGAACGTCGACTGGCTGCACGAGCACGGCGTCACCATCTGGGACGAGTGGGCCGACGCGAACGGCGAGCTCGGTCCGGTGTACGGCGTGCAGTGGCGCTCCTGGCCGGCCCCGGACGGCCGGCACATCGACCAGATCAGCGAGGTCCTCGCCACCCTGCGCAAGGATCCGGACTCCCGCCGGATGATCGTGTCCGCCTGGAACGTCGCCGAGCTGGACAAGATGGCGCTCGCTCCGTGTCACGCCTTCTTCCAGTTCTACGTCGCCGACGGCAAGCTCTCCTGCCAGCTGTACCAGCGCAGCGCGGACCTGTTCCTCGGCGTCCCGTTCAACATCGCCAGCTACGCCCTGCTCACGCACATGGTGGCGCAGCAGGTCGGCCTCGAGCCGGGCGACTTCGTCTGGACCGGCGGTGACTGCCACATCTACGACAACCACGTCGAGCAGGTGACCGAGCAGCTCTCGCGCACCCCGTTCGCGTTCCCCCGGCTGCGGCTGCGCCAGGCGGACTCGCTCTTCGACTACGCGTACTCCGATGTGGAAATGCTCGACTACCGGCACCACCCGGCCATCAAGGCCCCGGTGGCCGTGTGAACGTCGGGCTGATCTGGGCGCAGACCCCTGCCGGCGTGATCGGCGCGGACAACGCGATTCCGTGGCGGGTGCCCGAGGACATGGCGCATTTCAAGGCGACCACCCACGGCCACCCGGTGGTCATGGGGCGCAAGACGTGGGACTCGCTGCCGCCGCGGTTCCGTCCGCTGTCCGGCAGGCGCAACATCGTCGTCACGCGCGATCCGCAGTGGGCGGCCGACGGTGCGGAACGCGCCGGGTCCATCGCCGCGGCGCTGGACCTCGCGGCCGGGTCGCCGGAGCCGGCCGCCCCTGGTGTGACCTGGGTGATCGGCGGCGGGGAGATCTACCGGGCCGCCCTGGAGTACGCCACGACGCTCTCGGTGACGGAGATCGACTCGGCGGTGGACGGCGACGCCTACGCGCCGTCCCTGGACCCGACGTGGCAGGTAGCCGAGGACGCGGGCTGGCAGACCTCCACGTCCGGGGTGCGCTACCGCATCCGCCGCTACACCCGGTGACGGTCGACCTGCTTCACTGAGCGCCGGTCACGGCCTCCGACATCACTGAGCGCCGGTCACGGCCTCCGACATCACTCAGCGCCCGTCGCCGTCTCCGAGCGGAAGCCGTGGCCCAGTTCGGGGCCGAGGCCGAAGTAGTGGCGGAAGTTGTAGAGCAGCGGGCTCCAGCGGGAGGGGTCGATGTGCTCCGTGCCCGGCACCACGATCGAGGGTGCGGCGTGGACACGTACAACCTCGCACTCGACGATCCGGAAGTGGTCGTCAGGTCCGCCGGGCCGCAGGCTGCGCACCCTCGCCTCCAGATGCAACGGGCACTGGGCCACCCGGGCGGGACGCACCGCCTGCGACGGCAGCCGGCTCAGACCCGCCGCACCGAACTTGTCGGGCTCGTGGCGGTAGACGGCGCGCTTGGCAGCGGGGACCGGGTGCGCGCCCGTGAGCGGAGCGAGCCGTTCCACCGCGGCCCACTGGTGCGGGGAGGGGAGGCTGACGGCGAGTTCCGGGCGGTCGGCGAGGTTGGCCGCGGTACGGCTCTCGGCCCCGATGCCCAGGACGAGGGTGTGGCCGAGCGCCCAGGCCGACGAGATCGGGGCGAGGTTGTCGGTGCCGTCCGGGTTCTCGGTGGTCAGGAGGGCGACGGGCGTGCCGAAGTACAGGATGGACGGAGAGATCGGCACATGGGAGCCGGACGAGGGGGACATCGGCACATGGGAGCCGGACGAGGGGGATATCGGCTGGTGGGAGGCGGTGCGTTCCGCTGCGGTGGCCATACGGGGAACGCTAGGGCGGTGATATTTCGGTACCCGCCGAACCGACCGGCCGACAGAATCGGCCCATGACCGTCACCCCGGCCCCCGCCTCGGCACAGACCACCCCCACCCCCGACAGCATCTCCGCCCCCGACCTCGCCTCGCTCGCGGGCCTGCTCGCCGACCGCACCCGCGCCTCCATCTGCCTGGCCCTGCTCGACGGGCGCGCCTGGACCGCCACGGAGCTGGCGCAGCACGCCGGGGTCGCCCGTTCCACGGTCACAGGGCATCTGCATCAGCTCGTCGCGGGCGGGCTCCTGGACGAAGCGCGCCAGGGACGGCATCGCTATGTACGGCTTTCGGGGCCCGCCACCGCGGAGATGATCGAGTCGCTCGCCTCGCACGCTCCGCTGCGCACGACTCCGGTACGTTCCCTGCGCGACGCCAACCGTCGCCGCGCCCTCGCCCACGCCCGCTCCTGCTACGACCACCTCGCCGGCGCGGTCGCGGTGGCGATCACCGACGCCATGACGGAACGGTCGCTGCTCGCCTGGGACTACGGCCCGTCCCTCTCCGAGGACGGCAAGGCCTGGCTGCGGGACATGGGTATCGACGACCACCGCCCGCTCGGCTCCTGCCGCGCCCATATCCGCACCTGCCTCGACTGGACGGAACGCCGCCCGCATCTGGCCGGCGCGGTGGGCGCCGCGCTGTTCCAGCGGGCGCTCGACGCCGGGTGGGTGACGCGCCGCGGCACGACCCGCGTCGTCGAGCTGACCGACGCGGGCCGTGCCGTCTTCCGTACGCAACTGGGGCTCGGCGACGAGGTGTTGAGCCCGCCTCAGAGCTGAGCCGGGAGCACTCAGACCGTCAGAACGATCTTCCCCCGGGTCCGCCCCTCCTGGCTGAGCCGCCAGGCCTCCGCGGCCTCCGCCAGCGGCAGCGCCTTGTCCACATGGACGGTGAGCTTGCCGGCGTCCGCGAGCTGCGCGAGCGCCGTGAGGTCCTCGGCCGACGGACGCACCCACACGTAGTGCCCACCGGCCTCGAGGGCGCTCTGGCCGTCCGCGATCGACGCGACCCGGCCCGGCTGCTTGAGCAGCGGCAGCGACTGCGTGACGGCGCCCTCGCCCACGAAGTCGAGCACGGCGTCGACGCCCTGCGGCGCCAACTCCCGTACGCGGTCGGCGAGTCCGTCGCCGTACGTGACCGGCGCGGCGCCGAGGTCCCGCAGATAGGCGTGGTTGCGCTCGCTCGCCGTGCCGATGACCTTGGCGCCCAGCGCGACCGCGATCTGCACACCGATCGAGCCGACGCCGCCCGCCGCGGCATGGATCAGGACGGTCTCGCCCGCGTCCACGCCGAGCCGCTTGAGCGTCTGGTACGCGGTGAGCCCGGCCAGCGGCGCCCCGGCCGCCTGCTCCCAGCTCAGCGCCGCGGGCTTCTTCGCGAGGGTGCGTACGGGCGCGGAGACCAGCTCCGCGTAGGTGCCGTTCTGCGCCCAGTCCTTGCGTACGTATCCGAAGACCTCGTCGCCGACGGCGAACTCGGTCGCGTCGAGACCCACCTGCTCCACGACGCCGGCCACGTCCCAGCCGGAGATCAGCGGGAAGCGGACCTCCATGATCGGGTCGAGATAACCGGCGGCGAGCTTCCAGTCGACGGGATTGACCGCGGCCGCCTTCACCCGGATCAGCACCTCACCGGGCGCGACCTTGGGGTCGGGGAGGTCGACCAGGCGCAGGTCGTCGGGGGAACCGTACTTTTCGAGTGCAATGGCCTTCATGATGGTGGGCAACTCCATGGGAGAGCGGATCATTCCTGGACACTTCACCAGGCGGCGCACCGGGTGATCACCAGGTGCATGCCCGGGGTGACGCCAAATTCGGATGCACAGGCCGCGGCCGCAGGTTTGGATGAGCACGGCCGCCGAGTCCAGCATCCGCACACTCGTGGCGCGCGGCCACTCGGCACGTGTTCCCCCTGGAGGTCGTCATCATCAAGCGCAGCATCGCCGCCGCCGGTCTGCTGAAGCCGCCCACCTATTCCCATGCGTCGATCGTCGAGGCAGGTACGCGGCTGGCCTTCCTGGCGGGCTCCGTCCCGCTGGACGCCGACGGGAAGCTGGTCGGCGCGGGCGATCCGGTCCGCCAGACCGAGCAGGTGCTCGCCAATCTCGAGGCCCAACTGCGGGATATCGGCAGCGATCTGTCCCAGGTCCTGTACACGGATGTCTACGTGGTGAGCGGCGATCCGTCCGTGCTCGCGGACGTGTGGCGGGTGGTCGAGGCCTCGGGCCTGAGCACGGCGGAGGGCGGCCCCCACTCGTCGACGCTGCTCGGGGTGGCGAGCCTCGGCTACCAGGGGCAGCTGGTCGAGATCACGGCGACGGCCGTGGTGCCCGAGTGACCCCGGTGCTGCGCCGGGCCTCGGCTGCGGATGCCGGGGCTCTGGCCGATGTCTGGCTGCGGTCGTACGCGGCGGCGCTGCCGGATGTGCGCCGCGCGCATACGGACTCCGAGGTACGGGACTGGTTCCGCCATGTCGTCGTGGAGCGGCACGAGACCTGGCTGGCCGCGGCGGAGGACGGGTCCGTGGCGGGGCTCCTGGTTCTCGACGGCTCGGAGCTCGACCAGCTGTACCTGGCTCCCGAGTGGCGCGGCCAGGGGCTCGGCGACCGTCTCGTCACCCTCGCCAAGTCCCGCCGCCCGACCGGCCTTTCGCTGTGGACCTTCCAGGTCAACGCGCCCGCCTGCCGTTTCTACGCACGGCAGGGCTTCGTGGAGGCGGAGCGGACGGACGGCTCACGCAACGAGGAGAGGGAACCGGACATCCGTATGACGTGGACACCCTGACGCGCGTGGTGCGGTGGAGCGGGGCAGGCGGCGGCCCGGCGCAAGGCTGACGCCCCGCTCCCCTGCGGCCTCCGCCCGCTGCACCCCCGAGGCGCAGGCTCCGCGCACCCCCGCACCGCCCCTTGCCCCGCCTCCCGCACGAGGCACGCCCGGCCGCCTACCGCAGCAGGAATTCCTCCGCGGCCCGCGCCCCCGCGTCACTGCGCCGCTGCACGGAGTGGCCCGCGCCTTCGATCACGGCCAGTTCGCCCGCCGGGGTCTTCGCGGCCAGTTCCTCGGCCCAGCGCAGGGGCGTGGACAGATCACGGTCGCCCTGCAGCAGCAGCACCGGCATCGTCAGCTTGTTGTGCGGCGTGACCGGGTTCGGCGTGGACGGGGGCCAGGCCAGACAGGTCTGCGGAATGCCCTGCTCACCGGCCGTCGACCGCTCGAACGGCCAGGTGTACGCCGGCTTGATCCGCTGCACGGCCTTGCGCAGCGCCTGCTCACGGCCCGCCATGGGGGCCGAGGCCCCGCCCCACGGGAAGCGGGTGTCGGCGCACAGCGTCGCCGCGTGCAGACCCGAGCTGAACTGGGCCGGCGGTGTTCCGCTGGGGTCGTTGAAGCCGTCGATCAGACCGTTCAGCGCAGCGCTGTCGCCGCCCGCCGAGCGGTGGATGGCGTCCAGGATCTTGAAGTCGGGGTTGTTCAGCTTCGGGTCGATGATGCTCGCGACAACCAGCATGCCGAACACCTCCACCCCGTTGTCGTCCCGGCGCACCACCTGTGCCAGGTCCTTCGCCGGGTCGAATCCGCAGCTCTGCTCCTTGCACGCGGTGCGCAGCACGGTGCGGGCGTGGTGCAGCGAGTCCTCGTACAGCGCACCGGCCCCGTCACTCGGCACCACCGAGTCGAGGACGAGCCGTGTGGTGCGCTTCGGGTGGGTGAGGCCGTACTGCGCCGCGGTGAACGTCCCGTACGAGACGCCGTCCAGGGTCATCGCCGGCACCTTCAGGGCCCGGCGTAGATCCTCGAAGTCGGCGACGGTGTCGGCCGTGCGGTAGAAGTTCCGTGTTCCGCCGAGGAGTTGGGCGCACTCCTCGACCGCGGTGCGGCTCGGTGCCGTGGTGTCGCTGCCGCCGACCTCCTTCTGCAGCGTCGGGCAGTCGATCGCCGTGCCGCCCGTGCCGCGCTGGTCGATCATCACGAGCCGGTACTGCTTGACGACGTTCGGCAGCCGGGCCGCGAGCGACTTGTAGTACGTCACGCCCGGCTGACCGGGGCCGCCGGTGAGCAGCAGCAGTACACCGCGCGGCGCGTCGGTGTTGTCCGCGGCCGCGACCTGCAGCTTCAGGGTGCCGGGCCGCTTGCCGCCGCGGTCGAGCGGCACCACGAGATCGGAGCAGGTGACATCGGTGAGGCCGGGGCAGGGCCGCGGGTCGGCAAGGCGCGGACCGCCGCGCGCCGATCCCTCCGCGGACGGCGCGGCACCGGTACAGGCCGCGATGGTGATCAGCGCGGCCGTGAGCAGGCCGGCGCGTCGGGTGAGTGCCATGAGCGTCCCCCGGGAAGGCGAAGTGGTCAGGGTCCGCCATTGTGGAAGGCGTCCGGCTCCGCGGCGTTGGACATTCATGCTCACTTCACCCCCGCCCCCGGGTCCGGCCCCGCACCCGCACCCGCACCCGCACCCGCACCCGCACCCGCACCGATCAACTCCCGTACGGCACTGGGTGGTTCTCCGGTGTGCCGGCGCATCACCCGGGTCAGATGCGCCTGGTCGGCGAACTCGTACGCGGCCGAAAGGGCCCGCAGCCCGTCCCGGCCGTCCTCGATGTCCTGCAGGACGGCCCGGATCCGCAGCTCGTTGCGGTACCAGGTCAGCGTCCGCCCCGTCACACGCCGGAACACCCGGCTCAGATGGTGCGGCGAGGCACCGACCTCGGCGGCCAGCTCGTCGAGCGATCCCGTCAGGGACCCGGTGGCGAGCGCCGCGCACACATCGGCCACCAGGCGCTGATGCACCCGCCGCGCGGGCGGCGGTGGTGAGCCGTCATAGCCGCCGCACCCCGCGCTCGCGGCCACCTCGTCGAGCAACTGGTGCAGGCGCTCGGCGAGTTCGAACCCGTCGGTGCCCCGGCGTACCGCCGCCATCAGCGCCCGGTGCCGCAGATCCGTCCGGCCCGTGATGACGAGCCTGCGCCGGCCGGGCGCCCTGTCGAAGCGCTCGGCGAAGGCCTCCGCGCCGAGATGGATCTCGGTAGACCTGTCGCCGGTGCCGAGCGGATGCGCGCTGAACACCTCGTCGCCGATGTGCGTGACATAGCCGGCGGTCGCGTCCATCCACGACTCCTCGCCCTGCTGCCGCCACCGGTACGCCCCGGACCTGGAGAGCACGACGCTGTGCCCGGTCTTGTATCCGGGCCCGATGAACCCTTTGTGGTCGGTACAGCATTCGGTGTCGACCACGTACACCCCCGGCAGCCGCAGCACGCACGCGCCGCGTCCGCCGCGCTCCCGCTCCGCCGCCGTCCACCCGCCGGCCCCGCGTGAGCCCATGGGCTTCACCCCCCTGCGCCATGGTCCCGCGCACGTGGCGGCACAGGCGAGGTGGCGCACTGTCACATTCTGGCCGCAGCCGCCTTGATGGCCTCGCGGATACGGACGTACGTACCGCAGCGGCAGACGTTGGCGATCTCGTCGATCTCCGCGTCCGTGGGCGTCGAGGGCCTGATCCACAAGACAGGCCCCAGGTGCGCTTGAGCAGCGCGACCGCCGCCATGATCTGGCCCGGCTGGCAGAAGCCGCACTGCGCGACGTCCTGTTCGAGCCACGCCTCCTGTACGGGATGGAGCCGGTCGCCTTCCGCGAGGCCCTCGATCGTGGTGACGGAACGGCCGGCCACCGAAGCGACCGGTGTGACACAGGGGTTGAAGGCCTCACCGTCCAGATGGCTCGTACAGGCTCTGCACACGTCGATCCCACAGCCGTACTTGGGGCCGCGGATACCGAGCAGATCGCGCAGCATCCACAGCAGCGGCAGGTCGTCGGGGGCGTCGAGGTCGACGACGCAGGCGGTCCGTGACCTGTACTCCTCGTGGAAGCCGACGCCCTGTGCCCAGCCGTCGGGCAGCTCACGCCCCCAGCCGGCGGCCGCCTTGTCGAGCACCGCCCGCTGCGCGGCCGTCCTGAGCCGGGCCCGCCGGAAGGCGACGGGGTCCTGTCCGAGGCGCTCGGCGATCTCGTCGACGAACATCTCCTCGGCCGCCCGCCCCGTCCCCGAGAACACACTGCGCCACGACCCGGTGGAGCCGCCGGCCTGCACCACATGGAAGTCGACCAGGGCGTCCGGCAGCCCGATCGCGTCGGCCGGCCTTGCGGGCGGCGATGGGCGACTGCGCGGGAGCCCAGACGGTCGCGTGCGCGGGCCGCCCATCGGCGACGGCGCAGTTGGTCTCCAGGGGCGCGTGGCTGACGGGCGCGAAGTCGAACTCCGCGTCCACGTACCGGCCGAGCAGCGGCGGGGCCCCTGCGCCACGGCGCCCCGCAGCTTCGCGCGCAGCGAGTCGTCGGAGAGCTCGTCGACGGGCCCCGGCCCCCACTCGACGTCGAGGGCCTCCTTGCCCGCGAGCGCCTGCCCGAAGGTCTCGGCGACCACGGCGACCCCGGTCGCGATGGCGGTGACGGCGAGCACCCCGGGCATGGCCTCGACGGCGGCGGCGTTGCGGACCCGGCGTACGCTGCCGCGGATCGTGGGCGGCCGGCGCACCATCGCCGGCTTGGCGCCGGGGATGTCCAGGTCGAGCGTGTACCGCTGCCGCCCGGTGACCAGGGCTCTCGCGTCGATACGGGAGGTGGGGCTGCCGATGAGGCGGTGCTCGGCGCGTGGCTTGAGCGCGAGCGGCTGCTCGGCGATGCGGTCGGTGCTCGCCTCGCGCGCCAGTTCTCCGTAGGCGAAGGACCGTCCGTCGGCCAGCAGCGCCCGGCCGTCCCGTGTGGTCACCTGCGCCGGCTCGGCTCCCCACCGCAGCGCCGCAGCCCAGGCCAGCCGCTGCCGGGCGACCGCCGCGGCGGTGCGGACCGGGCGGCAGAGGGAGCGGATGGCGTTGGAGCTGCCCGTGAGCTGGGTGAACAGCAGCTCGGATCTGGCCTTGTCGAGATGGACGCGGACCGTGGCGAGGGCCGTGGCGAGGGCCGTGTCCAGCTCCTCGGCGAACAGCATCGCCACCGCGGTCGTGAGTCCCTGCCCGACCTCTTCGCGCGGCAGCCAGAAGTCGACGGTGCCGTCCTCGGCGACCTTCAGGGTCAGCAGTTGCGAGGTGGGCAGTGCGGCAAGACGGAGCACATCGCCGAGGGCCGGCGGCTCCGGCAGCGCGAGCGCGGCGGCGGTGTCCGGCGTATCGAGCTGGACGGCGACCGTGAGGGTGGGTGCGGCGACCAGGAAGGCGAGGAGCCGACGGCGGTCGACTCCGGTGTGCTCGGCGTTCTCCGTCACGGCGAGGCTCCAGGGGGGCGTCGCGTGCCGGACCGCACGCGGCAGCTGACGGAATGTCGGTAAGCGGGCCCGCACGGAATGCCACGGCCGCGGTGCCGCCCGCCTCCGCACAACTTCCGCCCCACCGGGCCACAGCCCCCGGCGGCGCCCATTAAGGTCGGGGCATGACTTCCGATGCCTCCGGACTCTCCGAGAGCGGCAGCGTACGGGTCGACGCCTGGATCTGGTCCGTACGGCTGCTCAAGACCCGCTCCGCCGCGGCCGCGGCCTGCCGCGCGGGCCATGTCCGGGTGAACGGTGAGCGCGCCAAGCCCGCGCAGCCCGTGAAGGCGGGCGACGAAGTGCGGGTGCGGGCCGAGTACCGCGAGCGCGTCCTGATCGTCAAGAAGATCATCCGCAAGCGCGTGGGCGCCCCCGTGGCCGTCGAGTGCTACCAGGACAACAGCCCGCCGCCCCCGCCCCGCGAGGCCGTCGCCCCGGCCGGCATCCGCGACCGCGGTGCGGGCCGCCCGACCAAGCGCGACCGCCGCGAAATGGAGCGCCTGCGCAGCTCCGGTATGTGACCACCACGCATGCCGCGGGCCCGGCCCGCCGGACGTATCCGGCGGACCGGCCCGCGTGGGCCACCGGGCATCACACCCGGCGCCGCACCGCCTTGATGAGGCGCACCGTCTGATCCCGCTGCGCTCGCGCCACGAGGACCAGCGGCACGATCAGGATCACCGGTGTGTACCAGAACTCCCCGTCCATGAAGGCGAGCGAGAAGCCGCACGCCCCGATCATCAGGCCGACGAAGGCGATCGAGGCGACACCGGACAGGACGGGGATCAACAGGGCGATTCCACCGAGCAGTTCGAGTCCGCCGATGGCGTACATGAACCCGTCGCCGAATCCGATCTTGTCGAACACCTCGGTCGCCGACGTGTGCGCGGTCAGCTTCGGGAACGCGCTGGCGAGGGCGAAGAACAGCCCGAGCGCGATCCGCAGCGTGTGCAGCGCGACGGTGGCGCCCCGGCCGCGCCGCACCGCGACGGCGGCGGGGGTGGCGACGGTGGCGGACGCGGGGAGAGTGGCCTCGGACATGAGCTGCTCCTTGTGACGCGGGGGCGGGCGCTTGGTTGCGCTGTCACAGGGATAGACAGGGCGTGCGGCCCCAACTCATCGGTTCCGCGCCACTTTTCCCGTACGAGATGCGCGGAGCCCTCCCGTACGGGAAACACAGCGCCCGCCCCCGTCAGACCAGTTCGCGCCCCTGCGTGCTGTCCACGTGCTCCGGCAGCTCTCCCTCGAACCGGTCCCCCGTCGACACCGTCCCCGACGGTTCGAACATCAGGATCGATCCGCCGGACGAGGACGGCTTGTGCTCGGTGCCGCGCGGCACCACGAACACATCTCCCTTGTGCAGAGCGACCGTTGACTCCGCGCCGTCCGGATCGCGCAGCGCGATGTCGAAGCGGCCGTCGAGGACGAGGAAGAACTCGTCGGTGTGCTCGTGGACGTGCCAGACATGCTCGCCTTCGGTGTGGGCGATCCGGACGTCGTAGTCGTTCATCCGCGCCACGATCCGCGGACTGTAGACGTCCTGGAACGACGCGAGCGCTTCGGTCAGATTCACGGGTGCGGCGGGCTTCGCCGGTCGGTTCTCCATGCGCCCAGCTTCGCGCCGCGCCCTGTACGGCGTCTTGTACGGAGCTGACACGACGACCGGCTCAACGGGTGTCCCCGTGATCCGGTTCGTACGGCGGGACGTCAGGACCGGGCTGATAGTGCGGCCCCTGCCGGATGTGCCGGAGCACCAGCGCCAGGTCCACCGTGATGACCAGCCACAGCACGCCACAGGCCACCGCCCAGCCCGTACGGCCCGCGAGAGCGAACGCGACCGTGCCGGCGATCGCCCACACCACGCCCCACAGGCTCAGCCAGAAGCGCATCCGCAGCGGACTGCGCGCGGTCGTCGGCTCACTTCCTGTACGCATCGCGGCTCACCTCCCAGTGCGGCCCGCTCCTTCCAGGATGCACCCGCCAAAGCCCGTTAGACATGCGAAAGATGCAGGACCATAATCGTTAGTCATGGGAAAGACTTACGAACGCATAGACGGCCGCCTGCGCGGATTCATCGAGCAGCAGCCCATGTTCTTCACCGCCACGGCACCGCTGTCCGGCGACGGAACGGTCAACCTCTCCCCCAAGGGCCTCAAGGGCTCCTTCGCGGTACTCGACGAAGTCACCGTGGCGTACCTGGACTTCGCGGGCAGCAACGCGGAGACCGTCGCGCACCTGCGCGAGAACGGCCGCATCACCCTCATGTGGTGTGCCTTCCAGGGACCGCCGAGCATCGTCCGGGTGCACGGCCGGGGCGAGCCCGTCTTCCGCGACGACCCTCGTTTCGACGGACTCCTGGCCCACTTCCCCGGGATCGACGTCACCCCGCACGGACTGCGCGCCATCATCGTCGTGACCGCCGATCTCGTCCGCGACACGTGCGGCTACGCGGTGCCGTTCATGGCGTACGAGGAGGACCGGGAGCTGCACGGACAGTTCTTCGCGCGCAAGGACGACGAGGCGCTCAGCGAGTACTTCGCCCGCAAGGACGACATCGCCACCAGCATCGACGGCCTGCCCGGGCTGCCCCTCCCGCTGCCGCCCCGCAGCGCCTGAACAACACCCCCTGGGGGCAGGGAATTTCGGGGCCCGCCGTTAATCGCTTGCCCGGCGTCGGTGATCGTGGATGCAATGTCCGGCATGGTCACCCAGGTGCGCGCCGCGCGACGAGACGAGTCCCCCGTACGGATCGGCGTCCTCGCCCCGCTCACCGAACCAGGCTGGGCGGAGGCAGGTCACCAGCTGCTCGCCGGAATGGAGTTGGCCGTCCGCGCGGCCAACGAGGACGGCGGGATCGGCGGACGACCGCTCGAACTGGTCGTACGGGACACCGCCGCCGATCCGCGGCGCGCCGCGGCGGCCGTCGAGGGGCTGGCCGGCCTGGGCGGGGCCGCGTTGGCGGGGGAGGATCACAGCGTCGTCGCCCGTACCGCCGCCACCAGGGCCGATGCGCTCGGCGTGCCCTTCCTCTGCTCATCGGCCGTCCTGGACGCCCTCACCGAGCATCCGACGCCCTGGGTCGCCCGGATCGCTCCGGCGCAGTCCCTGGGCTGGCGGCTGTACGCGGACCATCTGCTCGACGCGGGCCATCGCCGTATCGCCGTGGCAGCACAGCCGAGCGTCTACTGGCAGACGGGCACGCGCATCCTGCGCGACCGCCTCGCGCCGCACGGGGGCACCGTCGTCAAGCTGGACGCGCAGGAGCCCGGGGCAGTGTGCGACGCACTCGTCGAGCACGAGGCGACCGCGCTGCTGCTTCTGGCGGGCCACCCGGAGCCGGCCGTCCCGCTCGTACGCGCCGTGCGCGGCGACAAGCGCCTGGCCGAGGTGCTGATCGGCGCTCCGGCAGGCCAGCCGGAGTTCGCCGAGTGGGCGGAGCTGCTCGGCGAGGACGGCGCCGCGGTCCCGTTCCTGCGCTATCTGCCCGAGCGGATGACCGCGCTGGGCAGCCGAGTCGAGCTGTCCCTGCGCGAACAGCTGGGCGCAGCACCCTCGTTCGTCGCCTTCGAAGGCCACGACACGATCGCGGTCCTCGCCGAACTGCTCCGCTCGGGCGACGGGACCGTCGCGGCCGATGCCTGGCCGGGTGCCGACGTCGAAGGCACCCGTGGGCGCATCCGGTTCTCCCGTACGGCGGACATCAGCGTCTGGCAGTGGGCCTGGCCGCCCGTCCAGGTCGTCGACCGGGATCCGGCGGCGCCCGGCCGCTTCCGGGTCCTGCGCACCGCCCCCTGAGCCGCTATCCGGCCTCGTCGAAGCGTGCCGCAGCCAGGTAGTCGGGCTGCGGATCGAGCGCCGCGGCGAGGCGGAAGTGCCGTTTGGCGGGGCCGGGACGGCTCATGCGTTCGTAGGTGCGGGCCAGCGCGAAGTGGGCGAAGGCATTGTCCGGCTCGCGCTCGAGGACGATGGAGAACTCCAGCTCCGCGGCACGCAGTTGGGCCGCCGCGAAGAAGGCACGGGCGCGCAGCAGCCGGGCCGCCGTGTGTTCGGGGTGCGCCTCGATCACCGCGTCGAGGAGCTTGATCGCACCGCGCGGGTCGCGTGCGTCGAGCAGCTGCTCGGCGGCACGGAAGTCGATGACGTCCGTCTCCGGGGTCCGCCCACGTCCATGGTCCTGAGGCACGCCCTCATCCTTCCGCTTGCCGATCACCTTCAACGCCCGTCGCTCCAGCGCTATTCCCTACGCGGATCCGCACGCCGCTGCGTCACAGCCTGCCGGAGTCCTAAGGCTGCCCCGGCGCCCGGCGCCCCATACGCGATGCGGCTCAGCCCAGTGTGAGGGCGAGCACCGCGCCGAGGACCACGAGGGCCGCGCCCGCCCCGATGAACGCCTGGTCCAGGCGTACCCGTTCGCTGCCGATGAGCACGGTGTCGCGCGGATCGGCGGGGTCGTAGGCGAGCCGGACCTCCGTGCCCGCCGTCAGCGGCCGGCGCCTGTTCGGCGGCACCGGCGAGGGCAGCTCCATGACGCGTCCGTCGCGCGTCTCGAACTGGAGCAGCGGCCGGTCCGCGCCCTGCGGCGGCGGCTTGACCAGCGCGGTCACGGCTTCGCCCGCGGCGGATATGCGCCGGGTCCGGCGCAGTCCGTAGGCGCCCGCGAGCAGCGCCACCAGACCGCCGAACGAGGTGAGCGCGGCGAACACGACCACGTCCGCGCCCCGTCAGCCGCGCGCCGCGCGGGTCCGCAGCTCGTCCCAGACCGCGCGGACCTGGGGTTCGAGGGCCTCGAGCGGCCCGTCGTTGTCGATCACGAGATCGGCGATCTCCAGGCGTTTCTCGCGGGTGGCCTGCGCGGCCATCCGCGCCCGTGCGTCGTCCTCGGTCATGCCCCGCAGCCGTACGAGACGGTCCAGCTGGGTCTCGGGCGAGGCGTCCACGACGATCACCAGGTCGTAGAGCGGTGCGAGGGAGTTCTCGGCGAGCAGCGGTACGTCGTGGACGACCACCGCGTCCTGGGCGGGCGCCCGCCCCAGCTCCGCCGAGCGGGCGCCGACCCGCGGGTGGCCGATCTTGTTGAGCTGCGCGAGACGCTCGGGGTCGGCGAAGACGATGGAGCCGAGCCGGGGCCGGTCCAGCGTCCCGTCCGGCGCGAGGATCTCCTCGCCGAAAGCCTCGACCACCGCCGCGAGCCCGGGAGTTCCGGGCGCGACCACCTCGCGGGCGATCTGATCGGCGTCCACGATCACGGCCCCGTACGAGTCGAGCAGCCGTGACACCGCACTCTTGCCGGCACCGATCCCGCCGGTCAGACCCACCTTCAGCATGAGCGGAAGCTTAGGCCCTGCGTTCACTGTGTGCCCAGGGCCCCTCGGGACGCATACGGAACCCCTACTTGTCCCCGTCCCCGCTCCTTGTCCCCGTCCCTACTTGTCCCCGTCCCGGTCCGCCAGGAACTGCTCCAGCTCCCGCCCGATCTCGTCCGCGGACGGGATCTCCACGGGCTCCGCGAGCATGTTGCCGCGGGTCTCCGCGCCGGCCGCCGCGTCGTACTGGTGCTCGAGACCCTGGACCATGGAGACGAGCTCCTCGTCGCCCTCCTGGATCTGGCGCTCGATCTCGTTCTGCGTGCGGTGCGCCTGGGTGCGCAGGGCGTGCGCGATGGCGGGCAGCACAAGGCCCGTTGCCGAAGTGATCGACTCCAGGACGGTCAGCGCGGCGTCGGGGTACGCGGAACGCGCGATGTAGTGCGGCACGTGGGCGGCGACACCGAGCACGTCGTATCCGGCCTGGATCAGCCGGTACTCGACGAGCGCCGCCGCGCTCCCCGGCACCTGCGCCTCGTCGAACGGGCTGCGGTGCCCGGGCATCAGGTCGGTGCGGTTGCCGTGCGGGGTCAGGCCCACGGGGCGGGTGTGCGGGACGCCCATCGGGATGCCGTGGAAGTTCACCGCGAGCCGTACGCCGAGCCGCTCGACGACCTCGCCGACGGCCTGCGCGAACAGCTCCCACTCGACGTCCGGTTCGGGTCCGGACAGGACGAGGAACGGCGCACCGGTGGCGTCCTGGAGCAGCCGCACCTCGATGGCCGGCTCCTCGTAGTCCACCCACTGGTCGCGCTGGAAGGTGAGCAGCGGACGGCGGGCCCGGTAGTCCACCAGCCGGTCGTGGTCGAAACGCGCCACGACCTGGCCGGGCAGCGCCTCGAAGAGTTCGTCGACGATCTGCTCGCCGGTCTCGCCCGCGTCGATGTAGCCGTCGAAGTGGTAGAGCATCACAAGTCCGGCCGAGTCCTGCGCCAGCGCCATGTCGGCCACGGCGAGACCCTTGGGATCCCATTCGTACAAACTCTGCGCGTCAACCACAGTGACCGTTCCTCCTCGTGTTCGTACGCAAGAACGCCCACGACCGGTATGGCATTCCCGTTCGGGAAACGGTCAGTTGCCCCGTAAGGCCATACATGCCCAGCCCGCAACGCATCGAGACCCCGCCTCCCTTTCGGGAAGCGGGGTCTCGGTGTTGTTCAACTACCGCCTAGGCGGCTGCGATCAGCTCTGGCCGCCGGCCAGCTTCTCGCGGAGCGCGGCAAGCGCCTCGTCCGAGGCGAGCGCACCGGCGTTGTCCGCACCCTCGGAGGAGTACGAACCGCCGCCGCCACCCTGGCCACCGGCGGCCGGAGCGGCGCCGGCCCGAGCCGGCGCACCCTCCGCCCCGGCCTGGGGGGGGGCCTCGCGGGGCCTGGTGACCTGGGCCTGGGGCTGCTCGAAGCGCTGCTGCGCCTCGGCGTACTGGGTCTCCCAGGCCTCGCGCTGGGTCTCGAAGCCCTCGAGCCAGTCGTTGGTCTCGGGGTCGAAGCCCTCGGGGTAGATGTAGTTGCCCTGGTCGTCGTAGGACGCGGCCATGCCGTACAGGGTCGGGTCGAACTCGACCGACGCCGGGTCGGCACCGAAGGACTCGTTGGCCTGCTTGAGGCTCAGCGAGATCCGGCGACGCTCGAGGTCGATGTCGATGACCTTGACGAAGATCTCGTCGTTGACCTGGACGACCTGCTCCGGGATCTCCACGTGGCGCTCGGCCAGCTCGGAGATGTGGACCAGACCCTCGATGCCCTCGTCGACGCGCACGAACGCACCGAACGGAACGAGCTTCGTGACCTTACCCGGGACGACCTGACCGATCTGGTGCGTACGGGCGAACTGCTGCCACGGGTCTTCCTGCGTCGCCTTGAGCGACAGGGAGACGCGCTCGCGGTCCATGTCGACGTCGAGGACCTCGACGGTGACTTCCTGGCCGACCTCGACAACCTCGGAGGGGTGGTCGATGTGCTTCCAGGAGAGCTCGGAGACGTGGACGAGACCGTCGACGCCACCCAGGTCCACGAAGGCACCGAAGTTGACGATCGAGGAGACGACGCCGGAGCGGACCTGACCCTTCTGCAGGGTGGTGAGGAACGTCTGGCGGACCTCGGACTGGGTCTGCTCGAGCCAGGCACGGCGGGACAGGACCACGTTGTTGCGGTTCTTGTCCAGCTCGATGATCTTGGCCTCGAGCTCCTTGCCCACGTAGGGCTGGAGGTCGCGGACGCGGCGCATCTCGACCAGGGAGGCCGGGAGGAAGCCACGGAGGCCGATGTCGAGGATGAGACCACCCTTGACGACCTCGATGACGGTACCGGTGACGATGCCGTCCTCTTCCTTGATCTTCTCGATGGTGCCCCACGCACGCTCGTACTGCGCGCGCTTCTTCGAGAGGATCAGGCGGCCTTCCTTGTCCTCCTTCTGGAGAACAAGGGCTTCGATCTCGTCACCGACGGCGACGACCTCGTTGGGGTCGACGTCGTGCTTGATCGAGAGCTCGCGGCTCGGGATGACACCTTCGGTCTTGTAACCGATGTCGAGGAGAACCTCGTCCCGGTCAACCTTGACGATGACGCCGTCGACGATGTCGCCATCGTTGAAGTACTTGATCGTCTCGTCGATGGCGGCGAGGAAAGCTTCCTCGTTACCGATGTCGTTGACCGCAACCTGCGGCGTGGTGGCGGTGGTCTCGGTGCTGCTCGTCATGTGGGAAAGGGCTCCGGTACGGGCATGGAAGTCGTAGGTACTGCTACGCCGGGAGCCCGTTTCGCTCTGCAGAAGCCGGACAGCCTAGGAAGCGCCTATCCGGAGTGGCCGTGTTTCACAACCGTCCGAGGCGCCTCGACAACCGAGGGGACATACAACAGACGCGAGCGCAGCCTGCTCTGTCCGAGGCACGCAGGCTCGCAGCGCAACTTGTAGCATACGGGGGCTGCCGGGCAGGGTCAATGCGCGAAGGCGCACACCCGGGGCGGATCGCCGCATACCCGGCACAAGAACTGTCGCACGAGGCCACCGGGGCAGCTCTGGCCCCGATAGGTCCGCACCTTACGACGCGGGAGCCCGCCATCCAAGAGTCAGCAGCAGACGCTTCCGTATACACCGACGTTTCCGTGGACGCATCCGTGGACGCCTCCGCAGACAACGACGCCGTGGCCACCCGGCGGGACGCCGGCATCGCCGAGAGCAGCCGTGCCAGCCGCGGCTGGTGGGACCGGAACGCGGACGAGTACCAGAGCGACCACGGGGCCTTCCTCGGGGACGACCGCTTCGTATGGGGTCCCGAGGGGCTCGACGAGGCGGAGGCCGGGCTGCTCGGTCCGGCCTCGTCACTGAAGGGGGCCGCGGTCCTGGAGCTCGGTGCGGGCGCCGCGCAGTGCTCGCGCTGGCTGGCCGCCCAGGGCGCGCGCCCGGTGGCCCTCGACCTCTCCCACCGCCAGCTGCAGCACGCGCTGCGCATCGGCGCCGAGGGCGTGGGCCTGGTGGAGGCGGACGCGGGCGCGCTGCCGTTCGCGGACGGCTCCTTCGACCTCGCGTGCTCCGCATACGGCGCGCTCCCCTTTGTCGCGGACCCCGTGCTCGTGCTGCGCGAGGTGCGCCGGGTGCTGCGCCCGGGCGGCCGTTTCGTGTTCTCCGTCACCCATCCCATCCGCTGGGCGTTCCCGGACGAGCCCGGGCCCGAGGGGCTCTCCGTCTCGGGCTCGTACTTCGACCGCACGCCCTATGTGGAACAGGACGAGCACGGTCACGCGGTGTACGTCGAGCACCACCGGACGGTGGGCGATCGTGTACGGGATGTGGTCGCGGGCGGTTTCCGGCTGGTGAACCTGGTCGAGCCGGAGTGGCCGGAGTGGAACACCGAGGAGTGGGGCGGCTGGTCCCCGCTGCGCGGCTCACTGCTGCCCGGTACGGCGATCTTCGTGTGTGACCGGGACTGATCCGGTACGGCGGGCGAGGTCCAAGGCGTACTCGGGCCACCACTCCCCCGCCTGCGGCGCTCCCCTGCAGGCTCCGTCGGAGTCGCCGGGGTGCTTGATCCACAGGAATGCGTCGATACGGGGATGGCCCGTCGCGGTCGTCGGAGTCCTGCCGAGCGTGCGGCCCGGCGGATTGCACCAGGGTTCGCTCATGCCTGGGGGCGGCGGCCCGCTGCCGTTGCGGCTCGTGTCCATCACGAAGTGCTTGCCGCCGAGGAGTTCGCCGAGGGTGTTCCCGTACGCGATGACCTCGTCGTCGGCGCGGAAGTTGGACACGTTGAGCGCGAAGCCGTCGGCGTCGGCCACTCCGGAGCGCATCAGCGCCGGGATCATCCGCCACGGATCGGGCACCCAGGCCGGGTGGCCCGCGTCCAGATAGACCTTCGTACGGGGCTGGCGCTTCAGCCGGTCGATCGCCTTGTCGAGCAGGTCGAAGCGCTCGTCGTGGAAGCGGGCCGGGGTGCAGCCGTCGAGCAGGTGCGGGACGGCGTCGGGTTCGAGGACGACGAGGGCCGGGGCCTCACCGACGGCGTCGGCGAAGCGGTCGATCCAGCGCAGATACGCCGGCCCGCTCTCGGCTCCGCCCGCTGAGTACTGACCGCAGTCGCGGTGCGGGATGCGGTAGGCGACGAGCAGGACGGTGCGGCCCTTCGCCTGCCGGACCGCGCGCTCGATGCCGAAGGTGGGGTCGGCGTCGGCGAGCCAGGTGGGGGTGGGCTGGTCGGCGATCCTTCGCATCGCGTGCGCGTCCGCGGTGCGGCCCTCGTTCCGCCAGGTTTCCGCCTGGCGGGCGGCGTCGCTTTCCGGGTCCACCCAGAAGGGGTGGGGCTCAGGGTCTGCGGCTGCGGCTGCGGTGTCGGGTGCCTTCGCGGTCGCGGTCGCGGTGAGCAGCGTCGCGAGGAGGGCGGCGGCAAGGGTGCGCTGGAGCATGGGTTTCTTTCCCCCGCCCCGCCCCTCCCCGAAACACCCCAGCCCCTGCGGCGCTTGAGCAGATCCGAACGAAGTTCGGATGCCGGGGTGCGGGGGGGGGGCCCCGTTTCGGGGGGGGGGGGGGGGGGGGGGGAGGGGGGCGGCGGGGGCCCCCCCCCCCCCCCCCCCCCCCCCCC
>NZ_JAEIMH010000007.1:165726-173570 GCF_016464295.1 Streptomyces sp. N35
GGGGCGGGACGGGGGGGGGGGGGGGGGGCGCCGCCGGCGTTTTGGGGGAGGGGGGGGGGGGGGAAAAAAGCCTGCCGCAGGCGCCCACCCGCGCCCCCACCCACCCGCACCCGTCCACCACACTGGACGACGTGATCCGCACCGACGCACTGGCCGACCTGCCCGTCCGCACCGCCCTGCCCGCCCTGGAAGCGGCCCTCACCGCCCACGGCACCGCCGTCCTCTGCGCCCCGCCCGGCACCGGCAAGACCACCCTCGTCCCCCTGGCCCTCGCGGGCCTCCTCGGCCGGGGCGAACCGCGCCGCGTCCTCGTCGCCGAGCCGAGGCGGATCGCCGCCCGCGCCGCAGCCAGGCGCATGGCGTGGCTCCTGGGCGAGCAGGTGGGTGAGCGCGTCGGCTTCACCGTCCGCGGCGAGCGGAACGTGGGCCGCGACACGAAGGTCGAGGTCGTCACGACCGGCGTCCTGCTCCAACGCCTGCAGCGCGACCAGGAGTTGAGCGGCGTGGATCTCGTCATCCTGGACGAGTGCCACGAGCGGCACCTGGACGCCGACACGGTCGCGGCCTTCCTCCTGGACGTACGGGAGACCCTCCGTCCCGAGCTCCAGCTGATCGCCGCCTCGGCGACCACCGACGCCGAGGGCTGGGCCCGCCTCCTCGGCGGCCGAGCTGACGGACCGGACGGACCGGACGGACCAGACGCAGCGGGCGCAGCACACGCCCCGGTCGTCGAGGCGCGGGGCACGGCCCACCCCGTGGAGGTCGTCTGGGCGCCACCGGCCCGCCCCGTGCGCCCGCCGCACGGTATGCGCGTCGACCCCGCGCTGCTCACCCATGTCGCGGGCACGGTCCGCCGCGCCCTCGCCGAGCGGGAGGGCGATGTGCTGTGCTTCCTGCCCGGCGTCGGTGAAATCGCCCGGGTCGCGGGGCAGTTGGGCGAGCTCGGCGGGGTGGACGTGCTCCAGGTGCACGGCCGCGCGCCCGCCGCCGTGCAGGACGCGGTGCTCGCCCCGGGCGAGCGGCGCCGGGTCGTGCTGGCGACCTCCGTGGCCGAGTCGTCCCTGACCGTCCCCGGCGTACGGACCGTCGTCGACTCCGGGCTCGCGCGCGAGCCGCGTACCGACCACGCACGGGGGCTGAGCGCGCTCACGACCGTACGGGCGTCGCAGGCCGCGGGACGTCAGCGTGCCGGACGGGCCGGACGCGAGGCCCCCGGCGCCGTGTACCGCTGCTGGGACCAGGCCGAGGACGGGCGCCTGACCCGCTTCCCCGCGCCGGAGATCAAGGTCGCGGATCTGACCGCGTTCGCTCTGCAGGCCGCCTGCTGGGGCGACCCGGACGCCTCCGGGCTCGCTCTGCTCGATCCGCCTCCGGCCGGCGCGATGGCCGCGGCGCGCCGTTCTCTGACGGCGATCGGGGCCCTGGACACACATGGCCCGGTGTCCGAACGAGGCCTGCGGATGGCCCGGTTGGGCCTGCATCCGCGCCTGGGCCGTGCGCTCCTCGACGGTGCGCGCGAGCTCGGTGCGCGGACGGCCGCCGAGGTGGTGGCGCTGCTCAGCGAGGAGCCGCCGCGGGAGTACGGGAACGACCTGGCGGCGGCGTTGCGCACGGCCCGCCGCGGCGGCGATGCGTACGGCGCCCGCTGGCGCACGGAGACCCGCAGGCTCAGCTCGGCACTGGAGAGGGCGGACTCCGGCGCGCCGAGCCGGCACCCGGCGCACGGCCGCTCCCCCGCAAAGGAGCCCGCCTCCTCGGTGAAGGGATCCTCCGGGAAGGGCCCTTCCGCCGAGGACCGCGCCCCCGCCCTCATCACCGCCCTGGCCTTCCCGGAGCGCGTCGCGCGCTCCAAGGGCGCAGGAAGCTATCTCATGGCCTCCGGCACCGCGGCCGAACTCCCCGACGGCTCCCCGCTGTTCGGCTCCGAGTGGATCGCCGTCGCCGTGGCCGACCGGCCCGTCGGCTCGGCGCACGCCCGCGTACGCCTTGCGGCCGTGCTCGACGAGGACGCGGCACGCGCCGCCGCCGCGCCGCTCCACAGCAGCGGCGCCGAGGTCGGCTGGGCGGACGGTGACGTGGTCGCCCGGCGGGTGGAGCGGCTCGGCGCGATCGAGCTGCGGGTGCGCCCGCTCGACGACCCGGACCCCGTCCTCGTACGCGAGGCGCTGCTCCAAGGGCTGGCCGAGGAGGGCACCGTACTTCTGAAGTGGTCGCAGAAGGCCGGGGAGTTGAGACGGCGGCTGGCCTTTCTGCACCGGCGGCTGGGCGCGCCGTGGCCCGGCATGGACGAGGCGGCCCTGCTGGCGCGCGCGGACGAGTGGCTGGAGCCCGAGCTGTCCAAGGCGCGGCGGCGCGGGGACCTCGCGCGGATCGACGCCGGGCAGGCGCTCAACCGGCTGCTGCCCTGGGCGACGGGTGACGCCGCCCGGCTCGACGAGCTGGCGCCCGAGCGGCTGACGGTGCCGAGCGGGTCGTCCGTACGGATCGACTACACGGATCCCGGACAGCCCGTACTGGCGGTAAAGGTGCAGGAGATGTTCGGACTGGCCGCGACACCGGAGATCGCGGGCGTGCCGGTGCTCGTGCATCTTCTGTCACCCGCGGGACGGCCCGCCGCCGTGACGGCCGATCTGGCCTCGTTCTGGCGGACGGGCTATCAGGCGGTACGGACCGAGCTGCGCGGGCGTTACCCCAAGCATCCGTGGCCCGAGGACCCGGCGGGCGCGGAACCTACCCGGTTCACCAACGCCCGCCTGCGCAGGGAGCGTTGATCAGACGCCGGCGGGTTCGGGCTCCGGTGCGCGGTCGTCGGTCGCTTCCGGATCGTCGCCGGGGCGGCGGCTGCGGGCCTCCAGCCAGAGCGACAGGGAGAGCAGCACCAGGGCGAGGAAGCCGAAGCCCCACGGGATGTACGTGGTCATCGCGAGCACCAGCTGCCGCTGCGACTTGACCAGGTCCACGGTGGACTTGATGAAGTCCTCGCGCATCTTGACGTGTCCGTCGAAGACGGTGAGCCGGTCCTTGCCCGGGGCAAGGCCCTCCACGAGCGAGCCGCCCCGCATCTCCTCCTTGTGGATCTCCTCGCCGTACACCGGAGCGCCACTGGTGGGATCGACCCAGAACTTGCGAACCGTGGTGTACCACATCTCGGTACCGGTCCCCTTCATCTGCTCCGGCGGGATACCGCCGGGCATCGTGCTGGGGAAGTCGACCTTCTGCCACGGGATGGTCTGCTCGAAGTAGTAGACATCGACGCCGCGGAAATTCTGCTCACCCTTGTAGTGGATGGGGTTGGTCGTGCGGCTGCGCGCGTCGAAGTACTCGTAGTCCCGCTTCTCCGTCAGGAACGGCCACTTGAACTCGATGCCCTCGCGCTTGACCGGCTGCTTGTCGGCCATCTCGCCCGTCGCGTGGATCGGTTCCGAGGAGTGCGCGTCGAAGATGTAGCGCTCGGGGATCATCGTGACCATCTTGCCGTCGGAATCCTGCGCGTAGGACAGACCGTCCCACACCACGACATCGCGGCCGGCCGTTTCCTCGATCTTCTCGGACTCCTCCACATTGCCCTTGAGCGTCTGCACGATCGAGAGATCGGTCTTCTTCACCCCTTTCCCCATGTCGAAGATCGTCGCGTCCTTCGCCTCGAGAACCATGATCTGGTACTGGTTCGCCGGCACCTTCGCCAGCCGGGGGAACGCGTAGAACCGGATCAGCGGCGAGAGGGCCGCGAAGAAGACGGCGAAGCCGAGAAGGATGAGGCTGGCCTTGCGGCGCATCGCGGCGGCCCTCCCTACGGGTGTTTGGGGACAGTGGTGAGCAGAGGCTTCGGCGAGGTCTTGCCGGGCGGCGCCTCCATCGAGGAAATGGTGAGAACCAGCGCGAGCGCTACGGCGAGACCGATCCCCGCTGCTATCAGAGCGCGCATATCCGGCCCCCTCCCAGGAATCTGATACGGCGTCAGGGTCGGGGCACCGTAGCAACGCGGGGGCGAGATGAGAACACGTCACACCGCCCCTGATCCGGGTTTCGGTTCAGGGGCGGTGCGGTGACGGGTGTGAAGTTGTGTGGTGCCGCTACGAGTTGTCCGCGGGGCTCACGGAGAGGGGGTCACGGAGAGGGGCTCGGCGAGGGTGACTCGGCGACCGCGACCTTCAGCTCGATGTCGAGCTTGCCGCCGCCGGGCGCGAGGAGCCGCAGCGTGTACGTACCGGCCGTGTCGTCCGCGAAGATCGCCGGCAGCTTCAGCGTGCCGTCGGCTCCCGTGGCGAGTGTCAGGGTACGGACGGCCTTGCCGTCGGCGTCCTTGAAGTAGGGGCCGGCGTCGTTGAGGTCGCCCTCCGGGTTCTTGATCATCTTGGCGGTGACCTCGACGCCCGCCGCGGCGGCACCGTCCAGGGTGGCCTTCACCTCGACGGTCTCGGCGAACTGGGCGCCCGGCGCGCCGGTCAGCGCGGCGGTGGCGCTGGTGAGCGCGTCGGCCTGGCGGGCCGTGACGGTCGCGGTGAACTCGGCGGTGAGGACACGCAGGCCCACCTTGGTGGTGGCACGGATGCCGAACTCGCCGGTCTGCTCGCCCGCTTGGATCGCGGGGGCGCTCGCCTGGCCGTTGACACCCGTCCTGACCTCGGCGACCTTGCTGCCGCCGAACGACGCATCGGTGTCACCGACGATCTCGAACCGCACGAGAACCTTGCCGACCCCCGTACCGGACGCCGTGGCCGCCTTGACGGTCGGTGTGTCCGCGAAGGTGGTGCCCTCGGTGGCGGTGAACGTGGTGCTGCCCGACTCGTCGAGCTGCGCCACCGGCTCGGGGGTGGGGGTGGGGTCAGGGTCGGGAGAGGGGGTCGGGTCGGGGGACTCGCCGGGGTCGGGAGTCTCGCCGGGGCTGGGGGTGCTGCCGCCACCGCCGGGGTTCGTGTTGCCGCCACCGCCGCCGCCCGGCGTCGGGTTGGACGACGAGCCCGGGGTCGGATCCGGGTCCGGCAGGTTGTCGTCGCTGCGGTTGTCCGGCACGTGGCCCGTACCGTCCTCGACCTCGCCCGCACCCTTGCGGTAGCGCTCCATCCACGACTTGACCGTGTTGTAGTAGTCCGTCGAGTGGTTGTAGCTCAGGATCGCCTGGCGCAGACCGGCGCTCGTGGACAGGTCACGGTTGTTGGCGCAGAGGTACTTGCCGGCCGCGAGCGCCGCGTCGTAGACGTTGTTGGGGTCGTCCTTGCCGTCGCCGTTGCCGTCCTGGCCCCAGGTCGCCCAGGTCTGCGGGATGAACTGCATCGGGCCCACCGCACGGTCGTGCACGGTGTCCCCGTCGTAGAGACCGCCGTCGGTGTCGGTGATGTTGGCGAAGCCGTTGCCGTTGAGCTGGGGGCCGAGAATCGGCGAGGGGGTGGTGCCGTCGGCGTCGACCTTGCCGCCGCGGGCGTGGCCCGACTCGACCTGCCCGATGGCGGCGAGCAGTTCCCAGGGCAGATTGCAGCCGGGGTTGTCGGCCCGCAGCGCGTCCGCGGCCTTCTTGTAGGCGTCCAGGGGGGTCTTGGGTATGCCGACGTCGTCGCTTTCCGGCGCGTCGGGGTCGTTCGGCTCGGGCGACGCGAGTGGCGGCAGCTCCGTGAAGTACGAGTCGTCACCGCTCGCGGAGTCGGGCACCTCGGCCGTGCCGGTGGACTGACGTCCGCCCGACGGGACGTCCGTGACGCCGGGCGCCTGGGAGGCGGAGAGCGCGGCGAAAGCCGCCGCGGCCACCGCGGCCGCTGCCGTTGTCTTGCGCATCCGCTTGCCGAAAAGCGCTCGCATGCCTACGGTTCCCCTCCCGTGTTCCCACCCGGCGCGCGCTCCCACGCGCCAACGCACGCGACCCTACGACAACTTCCTTTGCGCAGAAACAGGTTCCTGTCCGGTTTGTTGGCGGATGGCCACGTGTGCGCACTCGGAAAGTTCGCTCCTACGGTGCCCGAGGTCGCGCTGAGCGGACACGGTTCGCGGGAACCGGGGGGCGCGGATCGCGGGAACCGAGGGGCGCGGATCGCGGGAACCGGGGGGCGGCGCGGTTCGTCGTCGATCACGATGTAGTCGTTCTCGTTCAGTGCACGCCGCCGTATGCCCGTCCTAGGAGCCCCGTTGCCGTTCACGCTCAGCCATGCCGCCGCCGTACTGCCGCTGGTACGCAGGGACGGGACCGGACGCGGGGCGCTGCTGCCGTCGGTGATGATCGCCGGGTCGTTCGCGCCGGACCTCACCTACTTCGCGGCGAGCGGGGTGCCCGGCGGGATGGAATTCGGCTCCTTCACTCATTCCTGGGTCGGGGTGCTCACCGCGGATGCCGTGATCGCGGCGCTGCTCGTCGGGGCGTGGCTGCTGCTGCGCGAACCGGTCGTCGCGCTGCTCCCGCGGACCTGGCAGGGACGGATCCTCGGCCTCGTCCGGGGGCGCGGATGGCATGAACGCCCGCTCGGGCCACTGCTGTTGTGGGGGTACGTCTCCGCGGTGCTGGGTGCGGCGACGCACACGGTGTGGGATGCGTTCACCCATCACGACCGGTGGGGCAGCGAGCTGCTGCCGGTGCTCGACGAGGAGTTCGGCGGGCAGCCGCTCTTCTGGTACTTCCAGTACGGCGGTTCGGCACTGGCACTGTTCGCCGTGGCCTGCTTCGCGGTCTCGGCGCTTCGCCGGTGTCCGGACGCGGAAACGGCCGGCCTGCCGCCGCTCACCCGCCGCGCCCGGATCGGCGCGCTCGCCCTCATCGGTGGGTGCGTACTGCTCGGGGCGGCGCACCGCACCGCGCGCTGGCTGGACTACTGGGGCGGGTTCCCCGAGAGGCCCTGGGAGATCATCCCCACGCTGTGCTTCGGCGCCGGGGCGGGCCTTGTGGTGGGGCTGCTCGGGTACGCGGTGGTGGTCAGGGTGCGGTCGGGCCAGGGGGATCCGTCTGCGGCGGTGAGCCGTCGCCCCGGCCCCCGGGCGGAGCGGGCGGCCCGCCCCCCCCCCCCCCCCCGGGCCGGAGCGTCCGCCCGGCTCCCCGGATCCGCACCGGGCGGAACAGAACCGTCCGGCTGCTCGCTGATCTCGCTCTGCGGCGTGTAGCCCTGCCCGGCCGCACGCCCCTTGTTCAGCGCGCGGTGCACGGCGTGGGCGACCCGCTCGATGGTCCGCACCCCGTACGCCATCGTCGGGTTGTCATGGCTGAGCACCACGATGCGATACGTCCGACCGCTCCCGGTGAACGCGCCGACGCTGTGCACCCGCCACCCGTGCGTGGTCCGGGGCAGCCAGCCGTTCTTGAGGTGGGCCGTGACCCCCTTGGCCATGCCCGCCGGCACGCCCCAGCGCTGGTCCGCCCTGACCTGTTGCAGCTGCTTCAGGCCGTACGCCCGCGAGCGCAGGAACGAGCGGGCCTCCGTGAGCACGCCGAGCAGCCGCATCTGGTCCAGGGCGGTGGTGCGGGTCAGGCCCCACAGACCGTTGGGGCCGGGGGTCGTGGCCGTGGCCCGGGCCTTGGTGAGGAAGCGCTCGACACGGCTGGGGCCGAGGTCCTGCCAGAGCTGCCAGGCGGAGCCGTTGTCGGAGACCTGGATCATCGGTGGGATACGGCGGGTCTCGAACCGCGTGAGTTTGCGGCGCAGTTGCTCGGCCCGCCACAGGACGGTCTCCATGATCAGCACCTTGGCGACGCTCGCCGAGTCGTAGTGCCGGTTCGCGTCGATGGCACACCACAGATCGCTCGCGTCGTCGTGCACCGCCACCGAGACGGTGCCCGTCCGGGACGACAAAGCCGACCGGGGGGCCTTGGGGCTCCCGGCGCCGGGGGCGGGGTGACGGGGGGGGGGGGGAGGGGGGGGGTGTGGGGG